>JBFYZE010000403.1:0-8479 GCA_041309665.1 Gemmatimonadales bacterium
CCGCGGCCCGGAGCGTGTCAGACGCGGGCGTGTCGGACGCGGGTGAGTCGGACGATGGCCTGCCGGACACGGGCGAGCGCTCCGCCCGTGCCCCGGCGAGCCGCTCCAGCCCGACCTCGTCCCGATACAGCGCGTCGCTCGCCGCTTCCACCGCCCTCATGAGGAGCGCCCCCACCTCGGGCGGGAGCTTCCCACGGACCACGTACATGCCGTCGTCGTCCGGGAAGACCGAGAACGTGCGGCGCTCGTGCCGCTCCCGCTCCAGGGCTGCCTCGTCCTGGCGGCTCCCGCGCTTCCATCCCCTGACCACCCGCTCGAGCTGGGCGGTGGTGCATCCCCGAGCGAGCTCCAGGAGATCGCCCTCGTTCTCCGCTGTGGCCACGCGCGAAAGCGCCCGGACTTGGGAGAAGGACAACTCCCCGCGCGCCATCGCGGCGCTGGTCTGGGGGAGGCCGATCAACGCGCGGGCCGCGCGCACCTTCTCCCGGGCGGCACCGAGGTCGATGCCGGTGCGGAACGTGAGCCAGTGGGCGCAGGAGCGGTGCCCCTCGCGCTCCCACCCTCGGCACCGATCGAACTCCGCGAGAAGCACGAGCAGGCGGTGCGTCGCGGCGTGGATGTGGGCGGCCAGGGTGGCGATCTCGTCGCCCAGGGCCTCGATGGCGTCGGCGTCGGCACCGGAGGCGAGGCCGTCCTGGGTCAGACCGTACGTCGGAGCGTGCTCGCGAACGATGGCGATGGAGGCGACGTGGGGAGCGAACTGGACCATCCTTGGGGACCTCCTGCTCACGCTCGGGTGCGAGACCGAATACACCCCGAAAGATAGGAGGGGGTTAGTCGAGGCCCTGTCTTGCCCGGAGTGGCACGAAGCTGGGTCCGGACGCTGCGGGAGGCGGCTTCCGACGGGCTCGGCGGACAGGAGGGCGCCGAGGGGGCATGAGAGCGGTGCGCGGGCCCGGGCCGAGACAGGGGCATTGCGACGCCATGAAAGGTGTCCATAGCTAGACGGGACTCTGTGGCGACCACTTTTCCACAGGCCCCGCCGAGCGTCGGATGGAGCATCTTCGCCGGCCAGAGGTGGGACATTCACGCCCGCCGCCTACGTCCGCCGCCAACCGCGGTCGCCAAGACCGTCCGACAGTCCGGTTTCGGGGTTGCCGGAGGCCACGACCGCAAGCCGGTGAAGAACCTGCAGGATGGCGCCGTTGCTGGGGTTTTCTGGGTGTATGACCCGTCCATACACCGAGCCCACCGCGGGGTTGTGGCAACGCAAGCACAATAACAGCAACGGTTTACGCGAATACAGGGGGCGCCTCCATCCCCGGGGGGTGCCCCCGCCTGTATATGGGGCCCATACACTTCAGCCCCCGCGCACTCCCCAGTCCGGACCCGTGCACATCCCCAATTCATTGTAGGACAATCACTTACACGCTTGTAGCGTTTCATCACAAATCTGGCACGCGCCTTGCCCATTCCCTGTGCAGACGTCGGCCGAGGCAGACGTCGGAGCAGAACGAGCAAGGAGGAACGGTGCAAAGCTGGAACGAGGGATCCACGGTCCTGCTGTCGGAGGCGGAGGACGCGTCTCGGCTGGTGGCCGAGCTCAGCGCCCGGACCGGCCCGGCGGTGTGGTACGCCAACGTCGGCGAGATGCTCACCGAGCGGCCCTTCTCCAGCGTGTCGGTGCTGGTGCTGCACGGCCACGCGCTCCCCAAGGGCACGCTCCTGGCGACCCTGGGGCGGATGCACGTGGAGCACCCCCAGATCCAGACGGTCGCCGTGCTGGACGAGGAGCCGCCCCTCCCCATCGCCGAGTACCTCGCCTCGTGCGGGGTCTCCCTGCTCTGGAACGGCAACTCCGAGGAGGGAGCCAACCGGCTGGCCTCGGTCGTCAATCAACTGCACGAGAAGACCCGGTGGATCGCCTCGTAACGACGGGACGCAACTCCATGAACATCGTGCCTGAAGGAGAGAGAACCATGATCGCGCAGAAGAGAGTGATGTTCGTCGACGACGAGGAGAGCGTCCGCCTGAGCTGGAACCGCTACCTCTCCCAGCAGGGCTTCGAGGTGACCACCGCCAACGACGGCGCCAACGCCATCTCCAAGCTCCAGGCGGAGCCGGTGGACGTGGTCGTGTCCGACCTCCGCATGCCCGGTGTGGACGGGGTCCAGCTGCTCCAGTGGATCCACGACGAGCGGCCCGAGACCCAGTTCATCCTCCTCACCGGCTTCGGGAACGAGGACGTGGAGAAGAAGGTCCGCGACCTGGGTGCCTTCGACTACCTGAACAAGCCCATCAGCCCGGACACGCTGGCGGCGGTGGTGACGGCGGCGACGCACCTGAAGCTCACGCCCCGGGAAGCGACCATGGTCCTCGAGGCCCCGGTCGCACCCCAGGTGGCCGAGGTTGCGCCGGTGGCAGCCGCGCCCGAGGTTCAGGCCAAGTCCGGGCTCCGGCGGTTCACCGAGGTGACGGTGGGCCTCGTGGCCGCCCCCCTGATGGGGCTCGCCTTCGTGGTCTTCCTCCCGGTCATCGGGTTCGGCGCCCTGTTCTTCAGGATGGGCGAGACGCTGAAGGACCTCTTCAAGCCGGCGGAGATCTAAACGCCGGGAAACGGAACGGCAGATGAGGACGGCATTCGCGGCAGCCCTCGTGGCGCTGGGCCTCGCCCTCGGGGCCCAGCCCGTCAGGAGCCAGTTGCCGCGCGAGACCTCGATGTGCGCCGACTGCCACAGCGAGATCGCGTCCGGGAAGCTGAAGGTCCTGACCCACGCGGACACGCTGTCGTGCCTCGGCTGCCACCACATCGGCTACACGCGGGATCCCGAGATCTCCTTCCAGCGGCGCCTGGACCGGTGCTCCGAGTGCCATCAGGACGTCGCTCCCCAGCACGTGGGCATCACCGGCGACGAGGTCCGCGACTGCGCGTCGTGCCACTCCATCCACGGCGACCACAGCGTGGAGGAGGCGAAGCAGCACATGACGTCGCGCTGCGCCGTCTGCCACGAGTCCCCCCATCCTGAGCACGCGCCCCTGGCAGAGGGGAGTCCCGGGTGCGTCGCCTGCCATACCATGCACACCGGCCGGCCTTTCGAGGCCGCCGACCCCGCCATCTTCGAGGCTTGCGCGGGATGCCACCAGACGGTCCACCCCAGCCATGCCAACGTGGAGGGGATCGCCGAGTGCACGGCGTGCCACTCGGTGGCGGAGCCGCCCGCCCCGGGCGCCCTTGCGCGGGGGGAGACCTGCGCCGAGTGCCACGCCACCGTGCACCCGTCCCACGACGGCGTGGTGGACGCTCCCACATGCTTCCAGTGCCACGACTTCGCGGCGGACCCACCGATGGCCGAGGTGGCCCAGGTAATGGGGACCCGCTGCGCGGGATGCCACGAGACGCAGCAACAGGAGATGGTGCAGGGAGGCCACGCCGCGTCCCTGGCCACGGACCCGTCCCGGGACGTGCCCACCTGCCTCGCATGCCACGACGCCCACATGGGTCAGGCGGAGGCCGGGGAGCGCCTCCGGATCACGGCGGCGGTGCAGTGCATGGAGTGCCACGGCGAGTCGTCGCTGGCGGTGCGCTACGGCCTCCCCACCATGGTGAAGCGCTCCTACGCCGACGACTTCCACGGCGCCACCGTCCAGTTCCTCATGGCCGAGGGCGGCACCATGGGGGCGAAGGACGTCATGCTCTGCTCCGACTGCCACGGGGTCCACAACGTGGCCCCCATGGGCGAGCAGGAGATCGCCGAGGTCTGCCTCCGGTGCCACACCGAGGGCGACGAGAAGATCGCCGGCGCCTGGCTGGGCCACGAGACGCCCAGCCTCAGGCACAAGCCCCTCATCTGGATGGTGCGGCTCTTCTACTTCGTCCTGATCCCGTTCATGCTGACGGGGCTCACCCTCACCATCGTCTTCCAGCTCGTGGATGCGCGCCGCAAGGGCGCCCGCGTCATGAAGACCGAGGGGATGCGGCGGATCCTGGCGCGGCTGAAGGGCGAGAAGCCGGAGCCGGTGGAGACGGTGGAGCGCTTCACCCGCCTCGAGCGCATCGAGCATGCCGCCTCAGCCCTCACCTTCATCGCGCTGGTGGTCACCGGCCTGCCCCAGACCCGACCGGACCTCTCCATCGCCCAGTGGATCATCGGTTCCATGGGCGGGATCTGGCCCACCCGGCTCATCCACCGGACCATCGGGGTGATCTTCGTGCTGCTCATGGTGGCGCACGTCACCCGGGCCGTGGTGAAGGCCCTGCAGCGGAACAAGCTCCCGGTCATGGTCCCGACCCGGAAGGACTTCGAGGACGTGCTCCAGATCTTCCGGCACTTCCTCCTCCGGGAGCCCATGCCCAAGGTGGGCAAGTTCGACTTCGCCGCGAAGTTCGAGTACTGGGGCTTCTTCCTGGGCGGCGTGGTCATGAGCTCCACGGGCGTGATCCTCCTCTTCCCGGAGCTGGTGACCCAGGTCCTCCCGGGCGTGATCGTGGCGGCCACCCGGGTCATGCACGGCATGGAGGCCACGTTCGCGGTGATGGTGATCACCCTGTGGCACTCCTGGGGCGTCATCCTCCGCCCCGACATCTTCCCCCTGGACACCTCCATCTTCACCGGCAAGATGTCGGTCCACCGCCTGAAGCACGAGCACGCAGCGGAGTACGAGCGCATCTTCCCCGACAGGAAGGCCGACCATCACGAGGAGGGGTCCGGCGACTGACGCGCCGCCGGCAGGCGAGAGGACTCCTCGCCTCCGAAGGGCCCCTGGGCAGCCGCCCCGGGGCCCTTCCTTCATCCCCTGGCAGGATAGACCGCCGTCCGCCACGTTTGGGCGTGTCGGTGCTGTCCCAGGGCGAAGCCGCTGGACCGTACCATCCCCATCCTTCCCGGAGTAGCCGCATGAGCATGGCCGCCAACGCGCCCACGGCAGGCGCCCCGCTACCGGAGTTCGAGCAGTGGCTGGGGCACCCCAAGCCCCTGTGGATGCTCTTCATGTCCGAGTTCTGGGAGCGCTTCGCCTTCTACGGGATCCGCTGGGCGCTGGTGCTCTACATCGTGGACCAGTTCCACGGGGGCTCGGCCACCGGGCAGGCGGAAGCCAACAGCACCTACGGGGCCTACCTGGCCCTGGTCTACGCGGGCGCCATCTTCGGCGGCTACATCGCCGACCGGGTCATCGGGTACCAGCGCTCCATCCTCACGGGCGCCGTGTTCATGGCCGCCGGGCTGTTCATGATCTCGCTGCCGGACCCGACCATCTTCAAGCTCGGCCTGGCGACCATCGTCGTGGGCAACGGGATGTTCAAGCCGAACATCTCCACCCAGGTGGGGAAGCTCTACTCGGTGGCGGACGAGCGGCGCGACAGCGGCTTCACGATCTTCTACATGGGGATCAACGCCGGCGCGTTCCTGGCACCGCTCTTCACGGGCTGGCTGGCGGACTCCGTGTTCGGGTCCTCGGAAGTCCCGGCCTACAGGGTCGTCTTCATCGCCGCGGGCCTCGGCATGCTGGTGAGCCTGGTGTGGTTCTACATCGGCCGGGCCCAGCTCAAGGGGATCGGAGCGCCGCCGGAAGGCGCCGAGAGCATGCGCCGCGTCGCGTACGTGGCCATCGGGTCGGTGTGCGTGATCCCCATCGTCTACTCGCTGCTCGCCGTGGGCGCCCAGATCCTCCAGGTCGTCCTCACCATCATGTTCATCGGCCTGGCCCTCATGCTCATGATCGAGGGCATCAAGAACGGAGCGGTGGCCCGGGACAAGACCATCGCGATGCTGCTCATCTTCGTGTTCAACATCCTGTTCTGGATGTTCTTCGAGCAGGCGGGCAGCTCGTTCACGTTCCTGGCCGACCAGATCGTGGATCGGGACTTCGGCGGCTGGATCTTCCCCACGGCCTGGTTCCAGAGCGTCAACGCGGTCGCCATCATCTGCTTCGCGCCAGTCGCGGCGTGGGTGTGGATCTGGCTGGCGAGCAAACACATGAATCCGTCCATCCCGCGCAAGTTCGGCCTCGGGCTGATGTTCAACGGCCTGGCCTTCCTGCTGCTGATGTTCGCCCTGTCCAGCCTGGTCAGCGACGCCGGGAAGATCCCGTTCTGGACGCTCATCGTGGTCTACCTGATCCAGTCGGTCGGCGAGCTCTGCCTGTCGCCCATCGGCCTGTCCATGGTCACGAAGCTGGCGCCGGTGCGCCTGGTCGGGCTCGGCATGGGAGGCTGGTTCCTGTCCACCGGCATCGGCAACAACCTGTCGGGGATCTTCGCCAGCGGGGTGAGCGGCGAGACCGGAATGACCACCGCCTCGGCGCTCAGCGGCTACACCTTCGGATTCTACGCGCTGCTCGCCGCAGGGCTCGTGCTCTTCCTCGCCGCGCCGCTGGTCAACAGGCTGCTGCACGGCGTGAAGTAGGATCGGACGGACGCCGGGGCGGGGGGCCGGGGGGCCGCCCGCCCCGGGTAGCGACCGGCCGTCACACCAACTCAGAACACCAGCAGCCGGGTGACGTTGAAGCCCAGGCGCCATCCATCGGGGGCGAAGGCGTGGGGCGTCCCCGCCAGGAACTGGGTGGGGTTCATCCGCGTCGAGTTGCCCAGCAGCAGCTTGAAGAAGTGCCCGCCCGTCTCCAGCTCGATGCCGAAGCTCCCCGCGTCGTGCTCCAGCCCCTCCCGCTCCCCCGCGACCACCCACTCCGCGAGGAAGCTCATCTCGTCGGTCACGTACAGCTGCCCGTTCAGGCCGAGCACGAGCACGGTGGGGGGCCCTGCGTCTGCGACGCGGGGATTGCGGAGGAGCGTGGGCACGATCCCGACGGCGAGCCGGTCCGCCGGCAGGGCGTTCACGATGAGCTGGGCGTAGGCCTGCGTTTCGTTGTCACGGAAGCCGTCCACGTCAGGGAGCTCGGTGTTCCAGGCCACGCCCGCCGCAGCCGCGAGCGCGAAGGGCACGGCCTGCCGTCCACCCTCGGCGAGGCGGACCTTCGCCCCCAGCTCCACGTTGTCCGAGAGGTTCGACCTCACAAGCCCCACCATGGCCCTGTCGGACGCGCCGTAGGCCAGGGCGAGGCGGTTCACCACGGGCCCGTCCAGCCCCCAGAGCGCGGCCGCGCCCGCCGACACCGGCGGCTGGAAGCGATGCGAGATCTCGAAGAGCCACTCGCCCCGGCCCAGCGTCTCCGCCGTGGGCAGGTTGGCCGACTGGGTCGAGTGGAACACCGAGATGGGGGGCAGCGAGGGCTCCTGCCGCTGCCAGCCTGCGGGCCGCTCCTGGGCGGACCCGGTGGACGGGAGGGCGAGGAGCGCCGCCGCGGCGCCCAGCAGGAACTTCTTCATCTGGCGTCTCCGTTCGGGGGACCGGCCGGCGTCACCACGAAGTCCAGCTCGAGGCTGATCTCGTTGGCCAGCTTGAGGAACATCACCCTGGGAATCTCGATCTGATGGTCGGAGAGAAGGACCTCGAAGGCGCACAGGGCCCGGTACCCCGGGCTCCGGGGCTCCACCCTGCACGTCAGGTCCCTGGGCCGGGCGACCCCGTGGATGCTCAGCGTGCCCCGCGCGGTGACCCGATACGCGCCCGCCGGGTCGGCCTCGCTGCGCACGACCGTCCCGCGGAACGTGGCGTAGGGGTACTTCGCCGTCTCCAGGTAGCGGTCGCGCATGTGCCGGTCGCGGAGGCCGATCCCCGTGTCCAGGCTCGCCAGGTCCACCTCGAGCCAGATCTCGGTAGCCCCGCCGGCGGTCCCGGGCGTGAGGGTTGCGGCGTCCAGGCGCACGTAGCCGTCGATCCGCTCCGTGACCCCCTCGAACTCCTCAATGGACGCACGCGAGATGAAGCGCACGAGGTTCTCCGCGCGCCGGTCGACGTGGAACTCCTGTGCCGCGCACAGGCGCGGGAGCGCGAGGGCGACGCTGAACTGGAGGGCGAGGCCGAGCGCGAGGAGCGACGTGCTCCCCGCCACGCGCCGGCCGCGAGGTCCTTCCTGCCGGGTCATGGGGCGCCGCCTAGTTGTTCTTGGCGCCCTTGTTGATCCAGTTCTTGAGGTTCGTCAGGTCGGTGCTGCCGAGCTGGCCGCCCACGGGCATGCGCTGCCCGACGCTGGCCCTGCCTTCCAGCTTCTTGATCAGGTAGCTGTCGTTGGCGTTGCCGGGGATGACGCGCAGCTCGCCGGTCTGCGTGGATGCCACGTTCACGAGCGCATTGTAGGGCGAGGTGGAGAGGACGAGCCCCGCCTCGCCGGGAGGCGCGTGGCAGCCGCTGGAGGCGCATCCCTGCGAGAAGATGGGGACGATGTCCGCGGCGAAGGACGGGTCGTCCTTCACCGAGGCCGAGCCGCTCCCTCCGCCTGTGTTGTTGTTCCCCCCGGGCGCGGTGGGACCCTCGCTCCCGCCGCACGAGGACAGGAGCGAAGCGAGGACGACGGGCGCAACGAAGCTGGACGGTCTCATGGGAGGATCTCCGCGGGCAGGGACGGAAGGGACCTTCAGGAT
>JBFYZE010000404.1:0-8398 GCA_041309665.1 Gemmatimonadales bacterium
GCCGCGTGCTCGGACGCGCCGCGCCAGGCGCCCGGGTCCGCAGCGTCCGAGCCCATCCCCGTGACCACGCCGGCCGCGGCCCCGGTGAACGCCCTGGAGGCCGCCGCGGCCATGGGCGTGTTGAACCCTCACGAGCCCGTGCCCGGCCTCCTGACGTCCGGCCAGCTCACCCAGTCCCAGATGGACGCCCTGATCGAGGCCGGCTTCGAGACGTTCGTCTCGCTCCGCCTTCCCACCGAGGACGGCGCGGGCTGGGAGGAGGCCTACGCGGCCCGGCGCGGTGTCGCGTTCACGCGCATCCCCGTCAGCGGCGCGGAAGGGCTGACGCGCGCCAACGCCGAGGCCGTGGACCTGATCCTCAAGGCCGCCGGTGACGGGAAGACGGCGCTCTACTGCGGGAGCGCCAACCGGGTAGGCGCGCTTCTGGCCATGCGGGCCCATTGGCTGAAGGGCGCCACGCCGGAGGAGGCCATGGCCGCCGGCCGGGCGGCGGGGATGATGAGCCTGGAGCCGGACGTGGCCAGGCTGCTGACGGCGGGCACGCCCTGAGGGAGGACGCTCCCTGACCGGCGGGCCGACGAGGACTCCTCAGCCCTCGCCGGCTGCCCCGTCAGAACGAGTACTGGACCGACGTCTGCACCCGCCAGCTCTTCCCGCTCGCCATCTCGACGTAGCGGGTCTCCCAGTTGGACAGCTCCAATCCGTAGCGCAGCCCGCCGCCCGCGTCGCGGGTGACGTTGGCCCAGAGCGCGCGGTTGAGGGCCCGGGCTCCCTTTGCCAGGTCGTCGTCGGCGGGGTCGTCCACGCTGTAGCCGAAGTTCACCTGCGTGCCGCTGGCTGAGCGGAGCGCCAGCTCCGCCCAACCGCCGCGGGCCGCGATCCCGGTCGCCGACGTTCCGGCGACGCGGATCCCCTGGGCGATGCCGCCCATGTAGTCGTCCACGTTGGCGCCGGCCCACGCCTCACCGTTGAGCGTCGCCTTCGCGCCCATGGGGAGCGTGAGGTACATCCCCAGACTCGATGACCCGAGCTTCACCGGGTCGCCTCCCAGCTCCCGGTGCAGGTTCTCCTCGCCGGCGTGCCCGTAGACCCCCAGGCCCAGCGTCCGCCCCGAGGCCGGGGCGGTGAAGCCCACGAGCCCCTGGAACGACGGAAGGCCCGAGTCCGCACCCGTGTCGCCGGGGTCGGCCGCGACGAACTCGTCGCCGATGGTGCGGCTCGCCGCCCCCTCGATGCGGAACTCCTTGCCCTCGCCCATCTTGACGCGCCGCGTCACGCGCAGCTGCGGGCGCCGGTATCCGGTGTTCCCGCCCCACCAAGCCACGATGTAGTTGAGCGTGGCCGGATTGAGCGGCGAGACCACGTCCGAGGCCTGTCCCGCCAGGAGGCTCCACCCCGAGGGCCACACCACGTCAACGTACGCGTGCCGCACCTGGAGGGCGTTCCGGTTCTCGGCGGCGGCGCCTGCGCCCGCGTAGAAGTCCGCCTCCCACCGACCGTTGAGGGTGGCACCACCCGCCTTGGACACCGCCGTGAAGCCGAGACGGGTCTGACGCGCCGTCATGTTGAAGTGGGCGTGGTCACCCACGACGTCGGGGGACACCACCCACCGGGCGTAGTTGCCCGGATTCACCAACGCCTGGTCCCAGGAGGCATCGAGCTTCACGTACCCGTACCAGGCGAGCTGGGGCTTCTCCTGCGCGGAAGCGATGCCGCACAGGGTGGCCCATGCCACCATCGCGAGCAGGAGGGTGAGGCCCAGGCGCATCCACCGTCTTCCCTTCATGTGGTTCTCCCGGCGACGCCCGTCGCCTTGTTCTCCATGAGCGTATCGTCGAAGGCGACGTTGCCGTGTCCCGCCCCCAACCCCAATTCCTCGATCGTGATCTCCCGGATCCGGTACTTCTGCACCTTCCCCGTGACCGTGAGCGGGAAGTCCTCCACGAACCTCACGTACCTGGGCACCTTGAAGTACGCCAGGCGCGCCTTGCAGAAGGCGCGGATCCCGTCCTCCGTCGCCTGGGCGCCCTTGCGCAGCTTGACCCACACGCACACCTCCTCGCCGAAGCGCGGGTCGGGCACGCCCACGGCCTGGGCGCTCTCCACGGCAGGATGCGTGTACAGGAACTCCTCGATCTCCCGCGGATAGACGTTCTCCCCTCCGCGGATGATCATGTCCTTGATGCGCCCGGTGATGCGGTAGCACCCGTCGGCCTGCCGCATCGCCAGGTCCCCCGTGCGCAGCCAGCCGCCCTCCAGGATCGCCTCGGCGGTGGCCTCGGGCATCTTCCAGTAGCCCAGCATCACGTTGTGACCCCGGGCCTGGAGCTCGCCCTGCTCGCCGTCGGGGAGCTCGAGGTCGGTGGCGGGATCCACCACCCGCACCTCCACCCCGGGGATGGGCCGGCCCACCGTGCTCACGCGGATCTCCACGGGGTCGTCGGCCAGCGTCTGCGTGATGACCGGGGACGCTTCGGTGAGCCCGTACGCGATGGTCACCTCCCGCGCGCCCATGTCCTTCACCACGCGGTTCATGACCTCGATGGGGCACGGGCTCCCGGCCATGATCCCGGTGCGCAGGGAGGAAAGGTCCCGCCCGGCGAAGCTCTCGTGCTCCAGCTCCGCCACGAACATGGTGGGGACGCCGTAGAGTGCCGTGGCCCGCTCCCGCTCCACGCAGTCCAGCGTCGTGTCGGGCATGAAGTACTCGGCGGGGACCAGCATGGTGCACTCGTGCACCAGGCAGCAGAGCGTCCCCAGGACGATGCCGAAGCAGTGGTAGAAGGGCACGGGCACGCACACCCGGTCCTCGGGGCCCAGCCGCTGGGACACGCCCACGTGCCACGCGTTCAGGAGGATGCTCCGGTGGGAGAGGAGCACGCCCTTGGGGAAGCCGGTGGTGCCGGACGTGTACTGGAGGTTCGCCGGGTCCAGGGGACCCACCAGGGCCTCCCTGCGGTGGACCTCCGCGATGGGGACGCTCCGCCCCATGCCGAGGAAGGCGGGCCACGCCAGGATCCCCGCGGACGCGTGCTCCTTCATGGACACGACCACGCGCAGGCCGGGAAGCTCGTCGCGGACCTCGGCGATCATGGCGAAGTAGTCCGACGACTTGAACCGGTCCACCAGGAAGAGGACCTTGGTCTCCGACTGACCGAGCACGTACGCCAGCTCGTGGGTCCGGTTGGCGGGATTGACCGTGACGAGGACGGCGCCGATGCGGGTCGCGGCCATGAAGACCTGCGTCCACTCGGGCCAGTTGGTGGCCCACACCGCCACGTGGTCGCCGCGCTTGACATCCAGAGCGATCAGGGACCTGGCGATATCGTCCACACGCGCGTCGAGCTCGGCGTACGTCGCGCGGAAGCCGGCCTGGGGGAAGACCAGGGCTTCATGGCCGGGGCGGTGCCCGGCGGCGCGACGCAGTGCGGCGCCTATCGTCAGGCCATCCACAGGAGGGATGGCGGTCATCTGTACCTTTCGTGGCTGAGTGTTGCCAGCAGCTCGCCGTAAGGAATCTAGGGGACGTCCCCCCGGGCGTGTACCCCGCTTCTGGCCCTTCCGACGGGAGCCGCGATAGCTTCGGTGCCAGGGGAGGTCCGCATGCTCAGGTGGCTCCGCAACGCCCGCCTCGACCTGAGGACGGGGTTCGTCATCATCGCCCTGGCCCTGCTGGTGTGGGGGGTGGTGGCCTACGTCAGGATCCGGGACTTCGTGCCCGAGGAGATGACGGCGCCTGCGCGGCCGGGGCCTCCCTAGAGCTCCTGCTCCTCGGGGATGGCCGCGTGGAGGAGCACCCAGAACGTGCTCCCCTCCCCGGGGGTGGAGACCACCCCCACTTCCCCACCCATGCGCTCCACAGCCTTCTGGACGATGGTGAGCCCCACCCCGGTCCCCTGGAAGCGGGCCGGGTCGAGGCGCTCGAAGGCCCGGAACGCGCGCTCCGTGTCCGCGGGCGCGATCCCGACCCCGTTGTCCTCCACCTCGAAGCGCACGTGGCGGTCCTGGACGCGGGCGCGGATGCGCACCTGGGGGCTCCGCCCCTCGGGGACGAACTTCACCGCGTTGGAGAGCAGGTTCTCCACCACCCGTGCCAGAAGGGTCGGATCCGCCTCCACGTCCGGGAGTTTCGTCTCCACCACCACCGTCCCCTCCCGCTCGGCGATGGGCACGGCGAGCACCCCGCGGGCCGCCTCCACCACCTGGGCCAGGGACACCGTCTGCAGGGTCACCGCGGCGCGGGTCACCCGGCCGTACGCCAGCAGATCCTGGACGAATGCGTCCAGGCGTCGGCTCGCACCCTGGATGCGTTGGAGATACTCACGGGCCTTGGGGGAGAGTTCGTCCTTGTGCTCCGCCCAGAGGATGGAGGTGAACCCGCCGAGGGTCACGAGGTGGGTTCGCAGGTCGTGCGAGACCGAATACGTGAACGCCTCCAGCTCGCCCACGGCGGCCTGCAACTCCTTCGTGCGGCGCTCGGTGAGCTCGTGGAGCGCCCAGTCCTCCGACACGTCCCGGATGGAGCCCTGGTATTCCATCACCTCCCCGTCGTCTCCGCGGCGCACCGTGGCGGTGACGAGGCAGTCGCGGACCTCGCCGGACCGGGTCTTGAGCTGGACGGGGAAGTCCTCCACCCACCCGTTCTTCTTCACCTGCTCCCGGAACGTGAGCCGGTCCTGGACGTCCACGTACAAGTCGGCCGCGTTCACGTCGAGGATCTCCGCCCGCCCGTAGCCGAAGCGGCGGAGCAGGGCGTCGTTGGCCTCCATGAAGCGGCCTTCGGCGGTGGTGATGTACATGGGGTCCCGGGACCGCTCGAACAGGATGCGGTACCGATCCTCGGTGTCGCGGAGCGCGCGCTCGGCGCGGCGCCACTCGGTGAAGCTCCGGTCCAGGCGCACCCCCAGGTCCCGGAGGAGCCCGATGACGCACCCCACGGCCAGCACGAGGGCCGAACCCTCGCCGCCGCCGGTCCGCGCCATGATGGCCCACCCGGGCTCGCCCACCACCGTCAGGAGGACGCCGTTCAGCGGCACGCTGAGCACGCCGGCGAGCAGCCCCCCCCACACGCCGAAAAGCCACGCCAGGATCACGACGGGGAAGAGCGCCAGCGCGAGGACCGCGGTCCCACCCTGCTGGTAGAGGGGGGCGAAGGCGAGGCAGTACACCACCACGGGCACCGCCGCCAGCGCCAGGCGCTTCGAGAGCGGCTCCACCACCAAGCTGGATCGGAACGAGCTGCGGCGGTCCTTGATCATGCGGCGCCTCCCTCGGGTCCTTCCGCGATGCGGAAGACGCGCTGGAAGATATCCAGGTACGCGCGGAAATCGGCGGGCTTCTGGAAGTAGCCCCTCGCTCCCAGGTTGAATGCGTGCTCGGCGTCCATGGGGTTCTCCGACGCGGTGAGCACGACCACGGGAAGGTACTCCAGCGCCGGGACCTCCCGCATCCACTCCAGGACCGTGAACCCCGACGCCCGGGGCAGCCCCAGGTCCAGGATGACCAGGCCGCCCTGCAACGACGCGGGATCGCGGACCCGGCGGCGGAGCCAGTTCATGGCGTCCACGCCGTCCACCGCCTCCTCCAGGGGTACCGTGGACGCGACGCGCTGGAGGGCCTCTCGGACCAGGACGCGATGATCCGCGTCATCCTCCACGAGGAGGATCCAGCTCAATCCTGGCATCGGGTCACCGGATCCGGAGGGCGCGCATGCAACTCCCCAGGCATGGGTACAACTCGTCGAGCTTGCCTGGGGGGGGTCCTATAACATGGAAACAGATGACGTCCCTCTGCAATGACCCGGCACCGACCGCCGGCCGGGCGCTCAGCCCGCGCCCGGCTCCCGGTGCTTCTCCAGGAACGCCTCCGTGCCCTCGGGAAGGAGCAGGCTGTCGGAGATCGCGGCGATCTCCTCCGCCTCCTTCCAGCGCCGCTCCAGAAGCCAGAGCTCGCCCTCCAACGCGCGGCGCTCCTGCTCCTCGTGGAGCGCCATCTCAACAGCGAGTCGGGTGGGAGCCGGGAGGCCGCTGAGACGGCCCGCCGCGCTTCTCCCTCGTCCCAACCCGCGCCGTGACTCCTGCGCGGCAGCGCTCCGGAGCACCGCATCCGGCGAGCCCAGGTCGTCGAGCGTTCGCACGGCGTCCTGGACGGCCTGCTTGCCGGCACCGGTACGGTTGATCCGGCTCACCAGCGTCGCGGCGGTCCGCTGGGCGTCCTCCCCGGTGAAGCGGTATTCGTGGCGCCGCTTCCCCACCACCAGCTCCCACTCGTTCCCCACGATCTCCAGGCGCGTCTTCTCCAGGTCTTTGCGCTTGAGCTTGAGGAGGGTGCCGTCGGGCGCCTTCACCTTGGCCAGCGTGCGGCCGTTCATGAAGATGTTCACGAAGTTGCCGGACTGGCCGAGGAGGGCCCCGCTGATGACGCCTGCGGCCACCCCGCTGGCGATCACCCCACCCACCACCACCACCCCACCCACGCCGTAGAGGATCGCCCTGCGCCGGCGCCGGCCGAACTGGTCGCCATAGCGCCACGCTGCGAACTCGGGGCGCAGGGGCTCGCCGATGCGCACGAGCTCGAGCCCCTCCGGGTGTCTCGCCATCCCGATGTTCTCCGACGACACCCGGACCCGCGTCCCGCGGAAGATGGCCTCCAGCGCCTCCACGGCCTCCCAGCGCTCCTCGATGGGCGAGAGGTTCCAGCGCTCGCACTTGGCGCACACCACCCAGAGGCGGCCCTTCCCGGCGTCGAAGGCGAGGCGCCTCCCGACCGGGAACGTCTCCACCACCTGGTTCGTGCCCAGGGACCGGTTGCAGAACATGCAGGTCGCGTACATGGCGGCTCGCGCGGAAGGTCTCGTTCCCCATGGGCCGATACGGTGCCGGAGCCCGGGGCCTTCACCCCCCGCGGGAAGCGCCCGTCACCACACCCCCAGGAGCGTCATCACCCCCCACACCACGATGGAGCCCACGATGGTGCAGGCCGCGATCACGGTCACGGGCTGCTCCTCGAACCACCCCCGCATGAGGTCCTTCCTGTCCGAGAAGGGCTGGCGCATCCCGTCCAGGACCAGCCATCCCACGAAGAATCCGACCACGAGGAGGAGGGCGATGCGCACGCGGGAAGGCCGGGCAGGAGGGTGACGTGGGGCGGGAAGGGTCCCAACTTACCCCTGTGCGGAGCCCGACGTCACGGCTGCCGCCGGGAAACACCCGGCGCCCGTGGTCCGTACTGGGAGATGACGGACCCGAGCTTCGAACCCCTTCCGGAACGAGCATGACCGACGCCGCCTCTCGCAAGCTGCGCTTCCTCGCAGGCTTCGCCGTCTACTTCGGAGCGCTCTGGCTGCTCTGGGACACGGTGCTGGTCTATCCCCTGAAGATCTTCGTGGTGCTCCTCCACGAGGTGAGCCACGCCGCCGCCGCCGTGGCCACCGGGGGAGCCGTGGAGCGGATCACCCTCGACCCCAACCAGGGAGGCGCCACCTACACGCTGGGCGGGAGCAGGTTCGTGACCCTCTCCGCCGGGTACCTGGGGAGCCTCGCGTGGGGCTCGCTCATGATCGTGGCCGCCCGGGGAAAGCGGATCCACCCGGACCTGGTGAACGGGATCATCGGAGGGCTCGTGGTGGCCCTCACGGCGTTCTTCGTGCGGAACATGTTCGGGATCGCGTTCGGCGTGCTCTTCGGCACGGCGCTCGTGCTCGCGTCCCGCAAGCTGTCGCTGGCGGCGAACCGGAGCCTCCTCCTCACCCTGGGGATGACGTCGAGCCTGTACGCCATCCTCGACATCAAGAGCGACGTGCTGGACCGGCCCCACCTCCCGTCCGACGCCCACATGCTGGCCGAGCTCACCGGGATCCCGACGCTGATCTGGGGGCTGCTCTGGATCGGCCTGGCGCTCTGGGTGACGTTCCTCCTCCTCCGCCGGGCCTGGCGGGAGGCCTGACGCCCGGCAGGGCGCCGGGGATTCAAGGGAAGCGCTCTCCCCCAACCCCTGGGGGGCCGTTACACCCCAGGTACCACATCCGGCGTTCGACGGGCTTGCGGCCCCGGACCCCCCGCATTATTCATGGTTCAACCAGATAAACATCTGGTTCGGTGCCATGCCCGATGTCCGACCCGAACAAAGGAGGTGATCCTTGTCTAGTCCATGTACCCTGTCCAGCCTGGCAAGGGCAAGCGATCGCCGGACCGGCAACTACGCCGAACCCGATCCACTGTTCGCGCCGCCACGGCGATTCGCGCCGGGCTGCAGACAGTCAGACGCCACCGGGGAAACAAGCCCGGTGGCGTCTTCTTTTCCCCCACCCCGGAGAGCGCCTAGGCTCAGCCGAACCAGGCCGGCTCGTTCCCCTGCTTCCACTTGATGTTGCAGCCGATGGATGGCGTCTGGTCCGCGA
>JBFYZE010000405.1:0-6776 GCA_041309665.1 Gemmatimonadales bacterium
AGGCTGGGGACCGCCCTGGAGCATGTCCCCCTGCCCGACGCCGTGCGCTTCCGGTATTTCCGCGGGGTGGTGGGTCTGCACATGTACCTGGGGTGGGAGGAGGGGCTGGCCGACCTGCGACGCGAGGGGACGGCGCCATGACCGGGAGCCTTGATGGGGTGAGCGTGGTGATCCCTGCGTTCGACGCGGAGGCCTACATCGAGGAGGCCCTCGCCTCCGTCCTGGCGCAGTCCCTGGCGCCTGTGGAGGTCGTGGTCGTGGACGAC
Organism: Gemmatimonadales bacterium; assembly: GCA_041309665.1. Classification (GTDB taxonomy): domain Bacteria; phylum Gemmatimonadota; class Gemmatimonadetes; order Longimicrobiales; family Gaopeijiaceae; genus SZUA-318. The sequence continues at coordinate 267 of JBFYZE010000405.1, forward strand.
GGTTCGCGCGACGGCACCGCCGCCCGCGCGGCAGCAGTGGATCCGCGGGTGCGGGTGCTGAGGCAGGAGAACCGGGGCGTCTCGGCGGCCCGCAACGCCGGGGTGTCGGCGGCCCAGGGTGCCTGGGTGGCGTTCCTCGATGCCGACGATGCGTGGGAGCCCACCAAGCTCGAGGAGCAGATGGCGGTGGCGCGGGATCCATCGCTGTCGGCCGTCCACTGCGGTGCCACCCTGATGGACGCGCAGGGCCGCGCGACGGGTCGGGTGCTCCGCGGGAGGGGGGGGATGGCGCTGGAGGACCTCCTCTCGTTCCGACGCGAGGTCTGTGTCACCGGCGGGAGCGGTCTCCTGGTGCGCAGGAGCACCCTGGACGAGGTCGGAGGCTTCTACGAGGGGCTCAGCACGTCGGCGGACTGGGACCTGTACCGTCGGCTCGCGGCATCGGGGCCGTTGGGGTACGTGGACAGTCCGCTGGTCCGGTATCGGCTGCACGAAGGACAGATGCACCGGGACCTGGGACGCTTCCGCCGGGACATGACCGTCGCCATGCAGAGGGCCGTAGCGGCCCACCCGACCCTGCGCCGCCGCGCATGGGGGGGGCTGTACCGTGTCTTCGCCGGGTCGGAGGCGTGGGCTGGTCATTGGCTGGCCGCGCTGGGGTGGGGTGCCCGCAGCGTGTGGAGCTGGCCTCCCGAGGCGGCGTACCTCCTCGGCTTCCCCCGGCGCGCCCTGGCGCGGTGGCGGACAAGCACGGAACGGACGCGTTGACCCGCGGTTCCGGCGTCAGGTAGCTTGGGGACGCCTCCACCCATCCCCCTCGGCCGATGCCCCGACGCTCCACCAACCTCCTGGCGGCTGCTCCCTTTCTCGCCTTCGTGGGGATCGTGAGCGCCTCGCTCCAGCAGACCGACCCCAACTCCCGCCTCGCCGTCCCGGTGCTGGCGGTGATCGGCTCCCTGCTGACGGCGTTCATCGCCAGGCGGCACAAGGAGCCGGAGGTCGCTGAGTTCCTCCTGGGCCTCATGCTCCTGGGAGTGGCGGCCCGCCTCCTCGTGTTCACCTTCGTGCAGGGGTCCGTCGGCCCCTACGTGTTCGCACCCGACCAGGTGACCTACGAGCGGTGGGGAAGGGAGTTCCTCTGGTACATGCAGGGGCACGGGCATCTCCCCCCGCAGCTGGCCAACTCGTTCCAGATCGGGTTCCCCGCCATCAACGCCTTCGTGTTCTGGATCTTCGGGCCGGCGCTGTTCGGTCCCGTGATCGTGAACATGTTCCTGTCTTGCTGGACGGTGGTCCCCCTCTACCACCTGGTGCGGCTGCTGGTCCCGCAGAGTCCGGCCATCGCGCGCATCGCCGCGGGCCTGGCGGCGTTCTTCCCGTCGCTGGTGCTGTGGTCCACCCTGAACATCCGCGAGGCTCCCACCATCTTCCTCGTGGTCTCGGTGGTCTACTTCCTGGTGAGGGTCCAGAAGGCCCCCGACCTGACGGGTCTGTCGGGAGCGGCGGTGTCCGTGGCCCTGCTCAGCCTGTTCCGCGAGTACCTCATGGTCCTGGTGGGGGTGTCGGGGGGCGTGGGGGTGCTCATGGGCAAGAGCCGGAGCCCACTCCGATCCGTCCTGGTGGGGTCCACACTCCTCATCGTCCTCACAATGGGGGTCCAGTACCTGGGGGTGGGGCAGTCCCTGGCCGAGGAGCCGTCCCTGGAAGCGGCGCAGATGATCCGTGCGGACTTCCAACGCGGCGCCGGCTCGGCCTACGGGCAGGGGGCCGACGTGTCCAGCCTCCCGGGCGCCGTAGCGTACCTGCCTCTGGGGTTGGCCTACTTCCTGCTGGCTCCCTTTCCCTGGGCCGTGGCTTCGGCGCTGCAGACCGTGGCCCTTCCGGAGACCCTGCTCTGGTGGGCCGTCGTCCCGTTCGGGCTCTGGGGCGCCTGGCTGTCCTTCCGCCACGACGCGAGGGGGCACACGGTTCCCATCACCATCCTCCTCGTCGTGACGTTCGCCTATGCGCTGGTCGAGGCGAACGTGGGTACCGCGTTCCGCCACCGGGGGCAGGTCCTGCCCATCATGCTGCTGTACGTGGCCATCGGCATCCGGGACGTATGGGCGATCCAGGAGGCACGCCGCAGGTCGAGGGATCGCGGGCGAAGTCGCGCGACCTCGGGGTGGAGGGCCAGGGCACCGGCCTCGGATCGCCCCGGAGCCTGACCCCGCGCATGCCTAGCGTTCTCTACATCTCCTACGACGGCGCCCTCGATCCCCTCGGCCGCTCTCAGGTGGTGCCCTACGTGGAGGGTCTGGCGGCGCGAGGATACCGATTCCATCTCCTCACCTTCGAGAAGCCGTCGCGCTGGGCCGACCGCGAGGCCCGCCACAGGATGGCCGATCGGCTCGCCGGGGCGGGAGTGCGGTGGCATCCCCTCACGTACCACAAGCGGCCCCCCGTGGCAGCCACGGCCTGGGACCTGGTCCGGGGCTTCCGGCGCGTGGCCCGCATCCACGCCCAGGAGCCTCTGAGCCTGGTGCACGCCCGCTCGTACCCCTCCGCGCTCCTGGCCCATCGGCTGTGGTCCCGGCAGGGTGTCCCGTTCGTATTCGACATGCGCGGGTTCTATCCGGAAGAGCGGGTGGACGGCGGCCTCTGGCGCGCCGGAGGCGTCCTGTTCCGCCTGACCAAGCGGCTCGAGGCGCGCTTTCTCCGTGACGCGGCCGGCGTGGTCACGCTGACCCAAGCCAGCGTCCCCGCGCTCCGCTCCCTCATGGAGGGCCTGTCCTCCCGGGCGAGCCTGGCGGTGATCCCCACATCCGTGGATCTGGCCCGGTTCCGGCCCATCCCCCGCAGCTCGTCGGGATTCACGCTGGGGTACTTCGGGTCTATCGGGACCTGGTACCTCCTCGAGGAGATGATGGAGCTCGGACGGGTCCTGCTCGACGAGGTGGGGGACAGTCGGCTCCTCTTCGTCGTGAACAGCGAGTCCGAGCGCGTCCGCTCCGCTGCCTCCGCGAAGGGCATTCCCCCCGCGCGGATCGAGATCAGGTCTGTATCCCACGAGGAAGTCCCGTCCGCCGTGGGTCAGGCCGACGCCACCTTCTTCCTGATCCGCCCCGCGCCCTCGAAGGTCTCCTCGGCGGCCACGAAGTTCGGGGAGTCCCTGGCCATGGGGATCCCGGTGATGGTCAACAGGGGCGTAGGGGATTCGGCCGCCGTCGTCGAGTCCGACGCCGTCGGCGTGGTGGTGGAGGGGTTCACGGGCGGGGCCTACCGGGAAGCGGTGTCGCGACTGGTGGCGCTGGCGCGCGCCCCCGGGATCCGCGAACGCTGCGTCGGCTCGGCGGCGGCGCGCTACGACCTCGCGCGGGCGGTGGATGCGTATGCCTCGCTCTACGCGGGCATCCTCGGAAGGGAAGGCGTGTGAGCGGCCCCGGTGCAGTGCCCCGGCGGCGGGCGCGCATCGTCGTGCTCTGCCCCTATCCGGTAGGGCGTGCGCCCAGCCAGAGACTGAAATACGAGCAGTACCTCGACTCGTGGCGCGACGCCGGGTTCGACGTATCGGTGAGCCCCTTCTGGGACGAATCGGCCTGGAGCGTGCTGTTCCAACCCGGCTGCTGGCTTCGCAAGGGCATGGGCCTCGTGTGGGGCCTGGTCCGCCGCGTGCGCGACCTGGGCGCGATCCGTGGAGCGGATCTGGTCTACCTGCACCTGGAGGCGATCCCCCTGGGACCGCCGCTGCTGGAGCGTTGGATCGCGCGGCGGGGGATCCCCATCGTGTACGACATCGACGACCTGGTGTACCTGCCCCACAGCTCGGCGGCAAACCCGTTCATGCGCTTCGTGCGGCGGCTGCGAGGGCGGGGCAAGGTGTCCGAGCTGATCCGCATGGCGGCCCACACCGTGGTCTGCACCGAGCACCTCGCGGCGTACGCGCGGGAGTGGTCGGACAGGGTCACGAACATCACGTCCACCATCGACACGGACACGTATCGCCCGCGACCGCACCGGACCCACACACGCGGCGTGGTGGTGGGATGGAGCGGGAGCCACAGCACCTCGCGGTATCTGCACTTGCTCGACGACGTGCTCATCGCGCTGCAGCGTGACGAGGCCATCCGCATCAAGGTGATCGGGGACGGGAACTTCCGCATCGGGGGCGCGACGGTGGACGCCCGGGAGTGGAGCCTCGCGTCGGAGGTGGAGGACCTCTCGGAGATGGACATCGGGGTCTATCCCCTCCCCGGGGAGGAATGGGTCCACGGCAAGAGCGGCCTCAAGGCCCTCCAGTACATGGCGCTGGAAATCCCCACCGTCGCCCAGCGCATCGGCACGAACACGGAGATCATCTCCGAAGGAGACAACGGGCTCCTCGCCGGCACCGGCGACGAGTGGGCGGAGCGCCTCCGTGACCTGATCCGCGACCCGGCTCTGCGGAGGAGGCTGGGCGAGGCCGGGCGACGGACGGTGCTGGCACGGTACTCGGTGGCCGTGCACCGGGACCGCTACCTGGAGGTCCTGCGCTCCGCGCTGGCTACGGGGTGCCCCGGGGCTCCCCTGCGGACCGAGCTCTCCGATCACCGATCCGGATCCTAGGGGGCTCGGGACCATGTGCGGCATCGCCGGTATCGTGCGCCTGGAGCGCGACGCGCCACCCCCGACGGGGGAAGAGGCGCTGGCCATGGCGCGCCGCCTCCGCCACCGCGGCCCCGACGGCCAGGCGGCCTGGGTGTCGCCCTCGGGTGGCTGCGCGCTGGGACACGCGCGCCTCAAGGTCATCGACCTGGAGACCGGCGACCAGCCCATCGGCAACGAGGACGGCTCGGTGCAGGTCGTGTTCAACGGCGAGATCTACAACTTCCGCGCGCTCCGCGAGGAGCTGGAGCGGTCGGGCCACCGCTTCCGCACGCGCAGCGACACCGAGGTTCTGGTCCACGGGTGGGAGGAGTGGGGAGAGGGCCTCCCCGAGCGCGTGGACGGGATGTTCGCCTTCGCGGTGTGGGACGAACGGGACGGGTCGCTGTTCCTGGCCCGGGACCGGGCGGGAAAGAAGCCGCTGTTCTGGACCCGGGCCGGGGGGCGCTTCGCCTTCGCCTCCGAGGTCAAGGCCCTCCTTGCGCTGGCCTGGGTCGGAGACGAGCTGGACGAAGGGGCGCTTCCCTACTACCTGGCGTACGGGTACGTCCCGGGTCCGCGAACCCTCCTCAGGGGGATCCACAAGCTCTCCCCCGCGCACGGCGTGCGGGTGGACCGGGACGTGCGCGAGCCCCGCCGGTACTGGCGGCTGGATTGGGGGCCGAGAAAGGAGGCCCCCTCCGTCGAGGACGCCGTGGGTCGCCTGAGGGGGCTCCTGGGAGACGCGGTGGAGCGGCGCCTCGTGGCCGACGTTCCGCTGGGCGCCTTCCTCTCCGGCGGCATCGACTCCACGCTCATCGTGGGCCTGATGCGGGAGCGGGTCTCCGGGCCGCTCCGCACGTTCTCGCTGGGCTTCGCCGACGATCCCACCTACGACGAGACGTCGTACGCGCGGCTGGTGGCCCGGCGGTACGGGACGGAGCACACCGAGTTCACCGTGGAGGCCCACGCGGTGGAGCTGGTCGACGAGGTCGTGGAGGCGTACGACGAGCCGTTCGGGGATTCCTCAGCGATCCCGACCTACATCCTGTCCCGGCTGACGCGTGAGCACGTGACCGTGGCGCTCACCGGGGATGGGGGAGACGAGATGTTCTGCGGATATCCCCGGTTCCTGGGGATGGCCGTGGCCGAGGGCGTGGGACGTCCGCTCGCGGTCCTGGGGCGGGCGGCCGGTCGGCTCCTTCCCCATCACCCGGACTTCCGGCACCCCTTGCGGCGCTTCCAGCGGTTCTTCGACGCGGCGGAGCTGTCCCCGGAGGAGCGCATGCTCCGCTGGATCGGGTACCTCCCCGAGGTGGAGCGGCACGTGCGCCCCGACGCCCTCCGCGTGCCGGCCCGCGCCGACCTCACCGAGAGCTTCCGCGAGCCGTGGGCCCGCTTCGCGGGGGGGAGCACGCTGTCGAGGGCCATGGCCCTCACCTTCGAGACCTACCTCCCCGAGGACCTGCTGGTGAAGGCGGACCGCTGTTCGATGGCCCACGGGCTCGAGCTGCGTTCCCCCTTCCTCGACACGGCGCTGATGGAGTTCGCCGCCGGCCTACCGGACCGCCTGCGGCACCGCGGTCGCACCCTGAAGTGGCTGCTCCGTCGCGCCTACCCGGACCTCCTCCCCCAGGAGGTCGTCGGGCGCGGCAAGTGGGGGTTCGGGGTGCCGCTTCCCATCTGGTTCCGCACCCGCTGGAAGGGGCTGTTCGAGGCGCGCGTGATGGCCCCTGACGCGCACGTCTGGGCTTGGCTGCGCCGGGAGCCCGTGGAGGCGCTCTGGCGCCAACACCAGGCCGAGCACTCGGATCACGGGCATGCGCTGTGGGCGCTGCTCACGCTGGAGACGTGGCTGCGGGCGCGGAAGCGGCGGCCGTGAGCGGAATGGAGCTTCTCGAAGCGTCC
>JBFYZE010000406.1:0-9501 GCA_041309665.1 Gemmatimonadales bacterium
GGCGCGATGTCCACGATCCAGATGGAGCGCCCGTGGGTGGCCGCGATGAGCTCCCGGTCCCGGGGGTGGATCTCCAGATCGTGGACGGGCGTCGTGGAGAGCCCGTTCATGAACCGCTGCCACGCCTGGCCCCGGTCCGTGGACACGTACGCGCCCACGTCCGTGCCCAGGAAGAGCAGGTTGTCGTTCCTCGGGTCCTCCTTGATCACGTGCACGAAGTCCGGCCCTCCGGTGGGGAGGTTCGCCGCGATGGACCGGAATGTCTTCCCGTCGTCGTCGGTGACGAAGGCGTACGGCGTGAAGTCGCCCCGCCGGTGGTTGTCGAAGGTGACGTAGAAGCGCCGGTGGCTGTGGGCGGATGCCTCGATGCGCGACACGTACGTGCCCGCCGGCACGCCCCTGAACGCCGCGGTCAGCTCCTCCCACCGGGCACCGTCGTCCTTGGTGCGCCACACCCGCCCGTCGTCGGTGCCGGCGAAGAGCCAGCCGGCGTGGATGGGCGATTCCTCCAGCGACACGACCGTGCCGAAGGTCTCGGCACCGGTCAGGTCGGGGGTGATGCCCCCGGTCTCCCTGGTACTGATGCGGATCTTCTCCGGATCCGCGTAGCTCAGGTCCGGCGAGATGGGGCTCAGGTGCTCGCCCCAGTTGGTGCTCTTCACCACCGCGCTGGCACCGGCGTAGAACCAGCTCCGCTCGTGCACGGACTGGAAGAACGGCGTGTTCCAGTTCCAGCGCAGGTCGAAGCGTGCCGAGTCCGCCGAGGCGCGCGCCCGCAGGTCCTGGATGCGGGGGTCGCCCTCGGCCACGCCCTGGTCCAGGAGCGTCACGATGGTGTCCTGGTAGGGACGCCACACGGTCATCCAGTCGGGCTTCTGGAGCGTCGTGCGCTCACCGGTGCGCAGGTTGCTACGCCCCATGTTCCCGCCCTGCGATTCGGACCAGGCGATGGAGGGGTCCACCGGGTCCTGCGCGCTGTAGAACCCGTCGCCGCCGGAGATGGTGTACCAGTGGTACTTGGTCAGCCCGCCGGAGGCCACGCGGCTCGGCCCGCACCACGTCCCGTTGTCCTGGAGCCCTCCGCAGATGCGGTAGGGCGTCTCGAAGTTGTAGCTCACGTCGTAGAACTGGCCGATGGCGACCTGGTTCAGGACCACCCAGTTCCCGCCCCGGTCGAAGGAGATGGCCGCGCCGCCGTCGTTGCCCACCACGATGCGGTCCCCGTCGTTGGGGTCGATCCACATGGCGTGGTGGTCCACGTGGACGTTGTTCGTGGTCTGGCCGTAGGTCTTGCCGCCGTCGTCGGAGAAGTTGAGCGGCGTGGACGAGAAGTAGACGCGGTTCTCGTCCTCGGGGTCCACCCGCACCTGGGAGTAGTAGAACGGGCGCACGTTCACGTCGTTCATCTTCTCCCAGGTCACGCCCTCGTCGTTGGAGCGGTACAGGCCGTTGCCGCCCTTGCCGTCGGCTTCCTTCTCCGCCTCCACCATGGCGTACATCGTGTGGGGATTGGACGGCGCGAAGGCCAAGCCGATGCGCCCCTTGTTGGTGGTGGGGAAGCCGTTCCCCTCCACCTCGGTCCATGTGTCGCCCCCATCGATGCTCTTCCAGAGGGCGCTCCCCGGACCGCCGCTCTGCAGGAACCAGGGCCCGCGCACCCGCTCCCAGCTCGCCGCCCACACCACCTCCGGGTGGTGGGGGTGGAGGATGACGTCGACGAACCCCGCCTTGTCGCTGATGGCCTTCACCAGCTGCCAGGTCTCGCCGCCGTCCTTCGTGCGGTAGAGCCCGCGCTCCGGGTTGCTCCGCCAGATCGCACCCAGGGCCGCCACGTACACCAGGTTCGGGTCGGTGGGATGGACGACGATGCGCCCGATGGTCTCGGTCTCCCTCAGCCCCTTGAAGGCCCAGGTCTTGCCGCCGTCGGTGGACTTGAAGACGCCGCCGCCGGGGGAGATGGAGTTGCGCGAGTCCTCCTCCCCGGTACCGATCCAGACCTGGTTGGAGTCGGAAGGCGCGAGGGCCAGCTCGCCCATCGACACCACGCGCGGGTCGTTCCACACCAGCTGGAACGACGTGCCGTTGTTGGTGGTCTTCCACACGCCGCCGGCGGCGGCAGCCACGTAGAAGGTCTTGGACGGGCTGGGGATGCCCTCCACGTCCGACAGGCGGCCCGACATGTTCGTCGGCCCCACCGAGCGCCAGCGGAACTCGGAGAGAAGGGTCGAATCCAGGAGCTGGGCGGCCTGGGCGTAGAGGCCGGGAGCGCCCAAGGCCAGGGCGGCCAGGGTGAGGAGCGAGGGGAGACGGCGCATCGTCGTGCGTCCTGCGAAGGTGGCGGGATGGACGGCCGCGGAAGGGGGGTGCGGCCACGCGGACAATGTAGGCGGTCGCGCCCCTGGCGACATCCGGGAGGCGCGGGCGGCCGGAGGACTCCCCGCTCCGAGCCGGCTCCGAGCCGGGGATGCGGGATCTTCCCCCGGCCATGCCCTCCGGCCCATCTTCCGCGCCGGGCCCCGATCCACGTTCCGCGCACCGGTGCCACCCATGCGCCCTTCCGACGCCCAGAACCCTCACGCCCGGCCCGCCGGCCGGGAGGCCGGCCCTTCCCACGCCATCCCCTCCCGCCCGGCGGTCTTCCTGGATCGGGACGGAACCCTCGTGGACGACGTGGGCTTCGTGCGCTCCCCCGAGCAGCTCGTCTGGTACCCCGGCACGGTGCGGGCCCTGCGTCTGCTCGGGGACCGCTTCGTCCTGTTCATCGTCACCAACCAGGTCGGGGTCGCCAGGGGGGAGCTGACCCTCGACGACGTCGACCGCGTGCACGGTCACCTGGTGGGCGAGCTGGCGCGCCAGGGCGTTCCCATCAGGGCGGTCTACGCCTGTCCCCACGACCGGGGCGGAGGGTGCGCCTGCGCCAAGCCCAACCCCCACTTCCTGGAACGGGCGGCCGAGGAGCACGGGATCGATCTGGGCGCGTCGTTCGTGGTCGGGGACCACGCCAGCGACATGGAGTTCGCCCGGCGCGGCGGCGCGCGGGGGGTGTACGTCCTGTCGGGCCACGGCGAGCGCCACCGCGGCGACCTCACCGGCGCCGAGTCGGCGGTGGTGCCGGGGATCCTGGACGCGGCGCGCTGGATCCTGGCTCGGGCCCACCCCGGGCCCTCGGCGCCGTCGGACGTCGCGCGGGCGGCGGAGGTCCTCCGGCGCGGGGGCCTGGTCGCGTTCCCCACCGAGACGGTCTATGGACTCGGCGCCGACGCCCTGAATCCGTCGGCGGTGGCCCGCGTCTTCGAGTGCAAGCGCCGACCGCGCTTCGATCCGCTCATCGTCCACCTGGCCGAAGCCGGGGCCCTGCCTTCGGTGGCGGCCGCCGTGCCCGAGGCGGCAACGGAGCTGGCCCGGCGGTTCTGGCCGGGGCCCCTCACGCTGGTGCTCCCCAAACGCGCGGAGGTGCCGGACATCACCACGTCGGGGCTCCCCACGGTGGCCGCCCGGGTCCCCGACCACCCCCTGGCCATCTCGCTGCTGGAGCAAGCCGGAGTGCCGGTGGCGGCGCCCAGCGCCAATCCCTTCGGCGCGGTGAGCCCCACGCGGGCCGAGCACGTCATCGAGCAGCTCGCCGGGGACGTGGACGTGATCCTGGACGGCGGGCCCTGCCGCGTCGGCGTGGAGTCCACCATCGTCGGGCTGGCGGGAGGGCGCCCCACGCTGCTTCGGGCCGGCGGGGTGCCCCAGGAGGAGGTGGAGGCCGTCATCGGCCCCCTGGAGGGTCCGCCGCGGCCGGGCGGCCGGCCCCTCGCTCCGGGCGGCATGGCGTCCCACTACGCGCCGCGCACGCCCCTGGTCGTCCGGTCACCGGCGTCGTTTCAGCCGCCACCCGGCCGCGTGGGCCTTCTGGCGCTCCGCGAGCCCCCGAGCCGCTCCGGCTACGCCGCCGTGGAGGTCCTGTCGCCGTCCGGGGACCTCCGGGAGGCCGCGGTGTGCCTGTTCGCAGCGCTGCGCCGGCTCGACGCCCGGGGCCTCGACCTCATCGTCGCCGAGCCGGTGAGCGAGAGCGGCCTAGGCCGCGCCATCCAGGACCGGCTCCGCCGCGGCGCCGGGCCGAGATGAGGGGCTGGCGGGAGATCACCCCGCGCGCTCCCTGAGCCGGGCCCACCCCAGATACGCCGGAACGCCGGCGGCGATGAGGAGGGTCCCGTACAGGGCGTTGCGGGGGTTGGACACCACCGAGCTGACCACCACGAAGGCCGCCGCCGCCACGAAGAGGCCGGGAAGGAGGGGATGCCAGGGCGCCCGGAAGGTGCGGGAGGGCGCCGACGCGCCGTCGCCGGCCGGCGACGCGGAGCCGGCGGGCGTCACGGAGCTGGCGGGGTTCGCAGATGCCGCGTCCCGTGCCCGGTACGCGAAGAGCGTAGCCGCGATGGCCCCGAAGAAGATCCAGTCGCCGAAGACGACCCAATCCAGGAGCTGGCCATAGGTGCCGGAGAGCACGAGCACGACGGCCCACGCCATCTGGATCCAGATCCCCACGGTGGGCGTCCGGGTGCGGGGGTCGAGGCGGGCGACGGAGGCGAAGAACACCCCGTCCGCGGCCATGGCCTGGTAGATCCTGGGCACCGCCATGATGAACACGTTGAGGATCCCGAAGGTGGAGCACGCCACCCCCACGGCGATCGCCACTCCGCCCCACCGCCCCGCCGCCGCGCGGAGCGCGTCCGCCGCCGGCGCCGTGCTCGCGGCCAGCCCCTGGGGGCCCAGCGCCACGAGGTACGCCGCGTTCGCCGAAACGTACACGGCGACCACGATCCCAACTCCGACCAGGAGCGCCAGGGGGAGCCTCCGCTCCGGGTCGCGGATCTCCTCGGCGATGTTGTTGGCGTGCTGCCATCCGCCGTAGGCGAACAGGACGGCGACCAGCGCCGTGCCCATGGCCAGCACCATGGCCGGCCCCGACGTCGCCACGGAGGGATCCACCCTGCCCACGGCCCCTGCCACCGCGCCCGCCTGCGCCGCACCCGCGCCTCCGCCCACCAGGAGCCAGGCCCCCGCCGCCACCAGCAGCGCCAGCGCCGCCAGCTTCAGGAGCGTGAATGCGTTCTGCACCCACGCGCCGAAGCGCACCCCTGCCGCGTTCACCGCCGACAGGAAGACGATGGCCGCAACCGCGAGCGGCTTGACCAGCGCGTCCCCCACGCCCGCCACGTCCACGGCGTAGCTGGCGAAGGTGATGGCCACGGCGGCGATCCCGCCGGTGTTGATGACGAGGAGCTGGGTCCACCCGTACAGGAACGCGGGGAGCGGGCCGAACGCGTTCCTCAGGTAGACGTATCCGCCCCCGGCGCGGGGGAGGCGCGCGCCCAGCTCGGCGAAGCAGAGCGCGCCGACCACGGCGATGGCGCCCCCGAGCGCCCACGCCGCCAGCACCAGCGCCGACGTCCCCACCCGCTGGGCCACGATCGCCGGGTTGAGGAAGATCCCCGCGCCGACGACGGCGCCCACCACCACCATGATGGCGTCGAAGGTGCCCAGGCGGCGGTCATATCCGACGCCCTGCGGGGCGGCCGCGGGGGGGTTAGAATCCGGCATGATCGCCGAACATCGCACGCTCGAAGTGCGCACGCGAGGGAACGACCACGTGGTGGACCTCACGGCGAAGCTGCAGGCCGCCGTCGCCGACACGGGGGTCCGCACGGGGCAGGCCGCCCTCCTGGTCCACGGCTCCACCGCGTCGCTCACCACCCTGGAATACGAGCCGGGACTCGTGGAGCACGACCTCGCGGCCGCGCTGGAGCGCCTGGCGCCCCGGGACGGGCGCTACGAGCACGAGGAGACGTGGCACGACGACAACGGCCACAGCCACGTGCGCGCGTCCCTTGTCGGACCTTCGCTGGCCCTCCCCGTCGTGGACGGGCGCATCCCCCTGGGCACGTGGCAGCAGGTGGTGCTGGTGGACTCGGACACGCGGCCGCGGACCCGCACGGTGCACGTCAGCGTGGTGGGTGTCTGAGGGGAGCGGCACCCCGTCCTTCACGGCGGGACCGAAGGGTGGTATGGTACCGCCCTTCTGGAACCCATCCCTTAGGACCCTACCCGGCCATGCTCCGACGCTCCGTCGCCCTCGTGTCCCTCGCCTTCCTGGCGGCCGGCGCTGCGCCTGCCCTTTCCCAGCAGGCCCCGGTAGCCGGCCGGAGCAGCGGGCCGCAGACCCGGATCTCCGCCACCCCGGACCGTGCCTCCAAGGCTCCGGTGATCGACGGCAGGCTGGACGACGAGGCGTGGGGCGCCGCCGCACCTCTCGCCGGGTTCGTCCAGCGCGAGCCCGACGAGGGGAGCCCGGTCTCGGAGCGCACCGAGGTCCGGATCCTGGTGGACGACGAGGCCATCTACGTCGGGGCATGGCTCTTCGACAACGACCCTGACGGCGTCGTGATCGGCGAGCGGATCCGCGACGCCGACCTGGAGCGGGGGGACTACTTCAGCATCATCCTGGACACGTACAGGGACCGGCAGAACGGATTCATCTTCTCCACCAACCCGGCGGGAATCGAGTACGACGCCCAGGTCGTGAAGGAGGGCGAGGGAGGCGGGGTCTACGCGCAGGGACAGAACCGCCAGCAGGCCGGCGCCATGGGCGGGCTGAACGTGAACTGGGACGGGAGCTGGGAGGTGGCCGCCACCCGCGACGGCCAGGGCTGGTACGCCGAGATGCGCATCCCCTTCACCACGCTCCGGTACAGCTCCGGCAGCGAGCAGATCTGGGGGATGAACATGGCGCGCCGCATCCGCCGACGGAACGAGGAGTCGTTCTGGTCGCCGGTGCCGCGCCAGTTCAACCTCATGCGCCTCTCCCAGGGCGGGGCCCTGGAGGGGGTCCGGGTCCCCGCCCAGCGCTCGGGAACGCTGACGCCCTTCGCGCTGGCGTCGGCGGAGCGCACCTGGGACATGACCGAGGTCGGCGGGGCGCGCCTGCGCTCCGCGCGGACCGACTACCCCCGCGAGGTGGGCGGTGATGCCAAGCTCACCTTCGGCAGCTTGACGCTGGACCTCACCGCGAACACCGACTTCGCCCAGGTGGAGGTGGACGAGCAGCGCACCAACCTCACCCGCTTCCCCCTCTTCTTCCCCGAGAAGCGTCCCTTCTTCCTGGAGAACGCGGGGCTCTTCTCGGCGGGCACGCCCCAGGCCGCGGACCTCTTCTTCACGCGGCGCATCGGGATCTCCAACGGGACCCCGGTCCCGATCCTCGGCGGCGGCCGCCTGAGCGGGAAGGTGGCGGGCGTGGGCGTGGGAATCATCCAGATCTTCACCGACGGCGTCGAGGGCGTGGCGGAGGAGAACTCGTTCTCCGTGGCGCGAGTGAGTCGAGAGCTCCCCAGCCGCTCCCGACTGGGGGCGATCTTTGTGCAGCGGCGCGCCACCCACGACGGAGGAGACTACAACCGGACGTGGGGGGTGGACGGCAGGGTCGGGCTGGGCGAGGCGTGGACCGCCGACGGATGGCTGGCGCGCACCGAGACCCCGGGGATGCACGGCGGCGACGCGGGGGTGGGGTTCCTCCTCAACCACACCAGCCAGGTCTGGCCCAGCCGCGTCCGCCTCATGCAGGTGGGGGAGCACTTCAATCCCGAGGTGGGCTTCGTGAACCGGCGGGCGTACCGGATGGTGGAGCTCTTCCAGGAGCGCATCATCCGCTTCCCGGACATCCCCTGGCTCCGCGATACGAACCCCCACGCCAGCTACCGCCGCTACGAGGACCTGGACGGCTTCCTGGAGACCGGCTACCTGCACCTCGATTGGGAGCTGAGGTTCTCGGGAGGCGGCCGCTTCGGTCCCGAGGCGAACATGTACCAGGAGGGCCTGAAGGAGCCCTTCCAGGTCTCCCCGGGGGTGATGATCCCCGAAGGCTCCTACTCGTGGTGGACCAACGGGTGGGACTACGGCTCCGACCCCTCGCGCCCGTTCTCCTTCCTGGGGAAGGCGGAGTTCGGCGGCTTCTACACGGGGCACAAGTACGGCGGGAACGTGACGTTCACGTACCGCCAGGGAGAGACGCTGTCGTCGTCGATCCTGGTGGACCACAACATCGTTCGGCTTCCCCAAGGGGACTTCGAGGCCACGCTCCTGGGCCTCCGGCTCGCGTACTTCTTCACCCCCAGCGTCTTCGTCCAGTCCCTCTTCCAGTACTCGGACCAGGCCGAGGTCTGGTCGGCCAACGTGCGCTTCGCATGGCTGAGCACGGCGGGTACGGGGCTCTATGTGGTCTACAACGACTCCCGGAACGCCGAGCGCCTCGGGAACTTCGGCGAGCCCATCCACCGGGGGCTCATCGTGAAGTACGCCAGGCAGCTCAGGCTCTTCTGATGCCCCCCTCCCCCGTGCCGCGCCGGCCTGGAGCCCGCGCATGAAGGCCGTCCTCCTCCGGCGCCACGGCGGGCCCGGCGTGCTCCGCGTGGAGCAGGTCGCGGACCCCGTCCCTGGTCCCGGCCAGGTCCTCGTGCGCGTCGAGGCGGTGGGCGTGAACTACGCCGAGGTGCTGTCGCGGAAGGGACTCTACGGCTGGGCACCGAAGCGGCCCTACGTCCTCGGCATGGAGGCTGCGGGCCGCATCCAGGCCGTGGGCGTGGGCGTGGACCCCTCCCGGCTGGGAGAGCGGGTGATGGTGGGTGCCAAGCAGGGCGCCTACGCCGAGCTCATGGCCGTGGGCGAGGCCCAGGCGCTCCCGGCTCCCGAGGGTTGGTCCCTCGAGGAGCAGGCGGCGTTCCCCGTGAACTGGGCCACCGCCTGGGTGGGGCTCGTCGAGCTCGGGCGCCTGAGGCCCGCGGACCGGGTCCTCGTGACCGCGGCGGGCGGGGGCGTGGGCACCGCCGCCGTGCAGCTCGCATCCCGCTTCGGCTGCGAGGTGCTGGCGCTGGCCGGGAGCGACGCGAAGCTGGAGCGGGTGCGCACGCTGGGCGCCGCGTCCACCCTGAACTACCGGGCCGCCGGATGGCGCGCGGGCCTGGGCGAGCTGTGCCGAGCCCGGGGCGTGGACGTGGCGCTGGAGATGGTGGGGGGCGATGTCTTCCGCGCCGTCACGGATACGCTCGTCCCCTTCGGCCGCGTCGTGGTGAGCGGGTACGCCGAGCTAGACTACACGCTCTGGAACCCCGCTTCCTGGTGGCGCGCCTGGCGGGGGATGCCCCGCATGGGACTGATGCGCATGCTGGAGCGCTCCAACGGCATGCTCTCTGCCCACCTGGGCTACCTGCTTGCCGACCCGCCCCTCATGGCCCGCGTGTTCGGGGAGCTCTCGACGTTCGTGGCGCACCACGGGCTCCGGCCGCAGGTGGGCCACGTCCTTCCCTTCGACCGGGTCGCCGACGCGCACCGCCTCATGGAGTCACGGGAGAGCTACGGGAAGATCGTGCTGCTCATGTAGCACGTGATCCGGGTGGGCGGACGAGGGGGGCCGGCGCGGTCGCGCCGGCCCCCCCACCCCGTCTCGGCCCCCCCGCGCGC
>JBFYZE010000407.1:0-10785 GCA_041309665.1 Gemmatimonadales bacterium
CGGCTGCCGACATCGGACCCGGCCTGGATGGCACGCCGGAGGGCGAGCACACCACGCACTTCTCCATCGTGGACGGTGCGGGGAACGCGGTGGCGGTGACCACCACCATCAACTCGTGGTACGGGTCCATGGTGACGGTGACGGGCGCCGGGTTCGTGCTGAACAACGAGATGGACGACTTCGCCGCCAAGCCGGGCGTGGCCAACCAGTACGGCCTGGTCCAGGGCGAGAACAACGCCGTGGGCCCGGGCAAGCGCATGCTCTCGGCCATGACGCCGAGCATCGTGGTCGCGCCGGACGGGAAGCTCCGCATGGTGGTTGGGACGCCGGGTGGGGCCACCATCATCACCACCGTCTTCCAGGTGATCTCCAACGTGCTGGACTACGGGATGGAGCTCGTGGCGGCGGTGAACGCGCCCCGCGTGCACAACCAGCACCTCCCGGACCAGATCTGGTACGAGAAGGGCGGGTTGGAGCCGGCCACCCTCCAGCGCCTCGGCGCGATGGGGCACACGATGGTGGAGCGGACCGAGATGAGCGGCGACGTGCAAGCCATCGTCGTGGAGGCCGACGGGCTTCTGGCGGCGTGGTCCGACCCCCGGCGCGGCGGGAAGGCGGTGGGGTACTGAGGAGCCCGGGCGGAGCGGGCCCATGGGCGAGCTCCGCTCCGTCCTGCCCTACTTCCGCCCGTACCGGGCCGGGTACGTCTGGGGGCTCCTCCTCGTGGTCGTGGCGAACGCGTTCCATGTGGCGGGACCCTGGATCATGAAGCTCGGCATCGACGGGCTCTCCGATCCGGACGTCACGGCGGGGCGCATCGGGACCCTGGCCGGGCTCATCGTGCTCACCGCCTTCCTCGGGGGCGCCGCGCGCTACGGCATGCGCGAGCTCCTGAACAGCCTCAGCCGGCGCATCGAGACCGACCTGCGCGACGACTTCTTCCGCCATCTCATGCGCATGGACGCCACCTTCTACGGCTCCGTGCGCACCGGTGACCTGATGAGCCGCGCCACCAACGACACCCAGGCGGTGCGCCAGGCCGCGGGGCCGGCGATCATGTACACGGTGAACACGGTCGTGATGTTCGCCTTCGCCCTGTCCGCGATGCTCTTCCTGAGCCCGCGGCTCACGGCGTACGCCATGCTTCCCATGGCCATCCTTCCCCCGGTGGTGCTGGGCTTCGGGAACGTCATCCACAGGCGCTTCGAGGCCATCCAGGAGCAGTTCTCCACGCTCTCCACCATGGTGCAGGAGAGCCTCACGGGCGTGCGCATCGTGCGCGCGTACACCCAGGAGGACGAGCAGTCCCGGCAGTTCGACGCCCTGAACCGCGACTACCGGGAGCGGAACATGGCGCTGGCGTGGGAGGCGGGGGCCTTCTATCCCCTCCTCACCCTCATCGCCGGGCTGGCCATGGTCCTCGTGCTCTGGCTGGGCGGGCGGGAGGTGGTGGCCGGGCGGATCAGCGTGGGCGCCTTCGTCGCCTTCGGCTTCTACCTCGGGCTCCTCATCTGGCCCATGATCGCGCTGGGGTGGGTGGTGAACCTGTACCAGCGCGGCGCCGCCTCCATGGGGCGGCTGAACACGATCCTGCGTGCGGAGCCGGCGGTGGCGGTCCCGGTGGAGCCGGTGCCGCTGGACTCGCTCGGCGGACGTGTGGAGTTCCGGGACGTGGCGTTCCGCTACCCGGGCACCGAGCGATTGGTGCTGGACGGGGTGAGCTTCGTGGCCGAGGCGGGCCGGACGGTGGCGCTCGTGGGCCCCACGGGGTCGGGAAAGAGCACGCTGGTCGGGCTCCTGGCCCGGCTCCACGACCCCACGGCGGGCGAGATCCTCCTGGACGGCATCCCCCTCACCCGCACCGACCCCGCCGAGGTGCGCCGGCGCCTCGGCTTCGTCCCGCAGGACGCGTTCCTCTTCTCCGACAGCATCGAGG
The DNA here is from genome assembly GCA_041309665.1 of Gemmatimonadales bacterium. Classification (GTDB taxonomy): domain Bacteria; phylum Gemmatimonadota; class Gemmatimonadetes; order Longimicrobiales; family Gaopeijiaceae; genus SZUA-318. Next base: position 1,937 of record JBFYZE010000407.1, read on the forward strand.
CCAACATCGGCCTGGGGCTGGAGGAAGGCCGGGCGGGCGGCGCCCCGCCCCGGTCCGCGGTGGTCTCGGCTGCGCGCATCGCCCAGCTCCACGACCAGATCGAGGCCTTCCCCCAGGGATACGACACCCTGCTGGGGGAACGTGGCATCAACCTCTCCGGGGGACAGAAACAGCGCGCCACGCTGGCCCGCGCGCTGGCCCGCGACCCCCTCGTCCTCGTCCTCGACGACGCCCTCTCCGCCGTGGACACCCACACCGAGGCGCAGATCCTCTCCGACCTGCGCGGGGTCCTGGCGGGACGCACCTCCTTCGTGATCAGCCACCGGGTGTCGGCGGTGATGGCCGCGGACCAGATCCTGGTCCTGGACGGCGGGCGCATCGTGGAGCGGGGGACCCACGCCGAGCTCGCCGCGCTCGGTGGGACCTACGCCCGGCTGCTGCGGCGGCAGATGCTGGAGGAGGACCTGGCCGCGGAGGGCGCGGCGGGAGCCTAGATCCGGTCCAGGACGAACTCCGGCGTGAAGCGCGTCAGCCACCCGCTCAGGATCGTGAACGTCCCGGTCATGAGCAGCAGCCCGAGGACGATCAGCAGCAGCCCGGACGCCTTCTCCACCACGGGAATCCAACGCCGGAAGCGCTTGAAGACCCGAAGGAACCAGTCCAGCGCCAGCGCCGAGATCAGGAAGGGGATCGCCAGCCCGAGGGAGTAGACGGCGAGGAGCCCCACGCCCGCCCACATGGTGTCCTGGGAGAAGCCGTAGGTGAGGATGGCGCCCAGCACGGGTCCGATGCACGGCGTCCAACCCGCGCCGAACGCCATGCCCACCCCGAGCGTCCCCAGGTACCCGGCCGGCTTGTCGGCCAGGTGCAGCCGCTTCTCCTGGAGGAGCGGCACGAGTCGGAAGACGCCGGCGAGGTGGAGGCCCAGGGCGATGATGACGAGGCCGCCGATGCGGGCGATCCAGACCTCGTAGGCCCTGAAGAACTGTCCGAGGAAGGAGGCCGAGGCGCCCAGGATGATGAAGACGAGGCTGAACCCGGCGACGAAGAGGACCGAGTGGATGAGGGTGGCCTTCCGGTTCACCCCGTCCTGCAGGTCCTCCAGGCTCATCCCCGTGACGAAGGTGAGGTAGCTGGGCACCAGGGGGAGCACGCACGGGGAGAGGAAGGAGAGGATCCCCGCGCTCAGCGCGATCAGGATGCCGACGTCGTTCACGTGCTGGGCTCTCCCTCCGTGTCGCCTTCGTCCGGCGCCGACTCCTGGCGCTCCTCGGAGCGGGCCTTGCGCGCCTGCGAAAGCGCGCGGATTCCCGCCACGGACCCGAACCATAAGGCGACGGCCGCGAACGCCCAACCCACCAGCGTGGGGAGGAGCACCGCCAGGCCCCCCGCGATGAGGAACGCTACGGCCACGGTGCCCAGCACGGCGCGGTCCTCGCGGCCCAGCGTCCGGTTCCCGGCCAGCGCTCCTCCGAAGGCCGACCCGGCGCGCACCAGCCCCGCCATCCCCAGCTTCCCCCTGGAGCTCCGGATCCGCTCCAGGCGCTCGTGTAGCGGGCCCTCCGGATCCAGCGACACCTGGGCCAGGGGCGGCGCCCCCGGTCCCGGAGCGAGCGAACCCGCCCCCCCGGCGCGCGGGAGGACGATCTCACGGGAGGAGGCCAGGTCGGCGAGGAAGAGCCCCTCCAGCTGTGCGGCGAGCCCCCGGTCGAGGACGGCGACGTCCAACTCCCAGTTCCCGATGAGGCTGGCGTTGTTCAGGTTGCTGGATCCGACGCGGCACCAGACCCCGTCGGCCACGGTGGTCTTGGCGTGCATCATGGGGCCCTGCCACTCGAAGATCCGGACGCCGTTCTCCAGGAGGAAGCGGTACCCCCCGCGCGAGATGCTGCGCACCCACGGCCAGTTGTTGTACGCCGGAACGAGGATGCGCACGTCCACGCCCTGCTGCGCCGCGGCGGCCAGCGCCTCCGAGAGCGGGCGGGGAGCCACGAAGTACGCGTCCGTGATCCAGAGGCGCCGCTGCGCCAGCACCGCCGTGAGGTGGAGGGTGCGGTACACCCGCGCCCGTCCCGGCTCGCCCTCGATGAGCCACACCGGCATCCCCCCCGCCGTGTCCGGATCGCCCATGGCGGCGGCGAAGGTGGACGGCTCCCCCATCTCGCCCCACAGGCGCTCGAACGCGAGCGCGGCGGCCCGCGCCGCCGGCCCGTGGATCTCCACGCCGGTGTCGCGCCAGGGCGGCCGGGAGCGGCTCCCGGCCCACTCGTCGCCCACGCAGAACCCGCCGACGAACGCCACGTCCCCGTCCACCACGACGAGCTTGCGATGGTCCCGCTGCAGCACGCCGAGGGGATCGCCCAGCGCCAGCGACGGCGGGTTGAACGCCCTCACTTCGGCGCCGGCGTCGCGGAGCGGCCTCCAGTAGCTGCGCGGCGTAGCCCAACAGCCCAGCCAGTCGAAGATCACGCGGACGGGGACGCCCTGGCGCGCCTTGTTGATGAGCGCGTCGCGGAAAGCCCGCCCCACCCGGTCGTCGCGAACCACGTAGTTCTCGAAGTACACGAACCGCTGCGCCCGGTCGATGGCCTCGATCCACGCCTCGAAGGTGGTGGAGCCCTCGAACTGGAGGCGGATGTGGTTCCCCTCCAGCGTCGGCGAGCCCGTGGCCCGGGAGAGCTCGTCCCGGCCGAACGCGCCGGATGGGTTCACCTCCCGAGCCGCTCCAGGAAGCGGTAGGAGATGAGCTTGTAGACGAGCTTGGCCACGAGGAAGTCGGGAGCGTGGAATCCGGGCGTGGGCGCCAGCTCCACCACGTCGGCGGCGACGACCTCGCGCTCGCGGTAGACCCGCTTCAGGAACTTCAGCGTCCGATACCAGTCGCCCCCGCCGGGCTCCGGCGTGCCCGTGGACGGGACGTGCTTGGGATCGAAGTAGTCCACGTCGAACGTTATGTAGACCTTGGGCCCGAGAGCCTCCAGGGCCCTGTCCATCCACCGGTCGTTCTCCCACATCTCGTCGGCCCACACGATGGTGGAGCCGGGGGTGGCACGGTGGATCTCCATCTCCTCGCCGCTCACCGCCCGGATCCCCACGGCGACCACGTCGGCCCGGTCCAGCACGCGGGCCATGGCGGAGGCGTGGGAGTTGGGCGTGCCCTCGTACTCGGGCCGGAGGTCGGTGTGCGCGTCGAGTTGGAGCACGGTGAGGCGCTCCGCGTGCCGGTCGGCCTGGGCCAGGATGCAGGGCGACGACACGCTGTGCTCGCCCCCGAGCATCATGAGGAAGCGGTCACCGGCCACCGCCGCCACCTGCGCATAGGCTGCCTGGAGTTGGGCCATGGCCGGCGTCGCGCCGGCGCGCGTCAAATCCAGCCCGGGGAGGGTGTGGATGCCCAGGAGCGCGCCGGCCTCGCAGTCCAGCTCCTGGTCGTAGAGCTCGATGTAGCGCGAGGCGTCGATGATGGCGTTGGGCCCCCCGCGCGTGCCCCCGCCGTAGGACGTCGTGGACTCGTAGGGCACGGGGAGGATGACCGCAGCGGCGCGGTCGAAGTCCGCCGCCGACCCGTCCAGCGCCAGGAAGGTGTGGGGAAGCTCCCAGTGCAGGCCGTCCAGGCCCGCGGGAAGTGCGTGGGGGGTCACGAGGTCATGCGCTCCTCGGCGTCACACCGCGTCGATGGGACAGGTGAGCCCCTGGTAGGGGAGCTGCGCGCCGGCCTCGTGGCACTCGCGGCAGAGGCCGTAGATCTCCAGGCGGTGCCGGCCGGGGACGAAGCCCAGCTCGGCATGCACCCGGGCCTCCATCTCCCCGATCTCGGGGCTCCGGAACTCGATGACCTTCCCGCACTCCAGGCACACCAGGTGCTCGTGGATCGGCTGCCGCGAGAGGCGGTGCTCGTAGCGCTTGAACCCCTCGCCGAAGTCGTGTTCCTCTACAAGCCGGCTCCGCACGAGAAGGTCCAGGGTGCGGTAGATGGTGGCCTTCCCGATGCGCTCGCCCCGGTCCCGGAGCACGCTCTCCAGGTCGTCCACGGAGAGGTGCCCGTGGGTCCCGAACACCGCCTCCGCCACGGCCTCCCGCTGATGCGTGACCGGGAGGCCCTGCTCGCGCAGGTACCGCGCGAACAGGCGGATGAACGGGCGGACGGCCGGCGTGCTCACGCCTGCTCCGTCACCAGGAGCGCAGGGTCGAACTCGTCCACGAGGGTGGCGAAGCGCTCGGGCTCCCCACCGATCTCCACCTCCCGGGGCTCCCCGTGCCCCTCCCCTGCCCGGCGGAAGACCCCCTCCATGACCCGGGGCAGGAGGTCGGGCGGGGCGTCGCCCTCCTCGTGGAACGCCTGGTCCACGGTGAGGCTCCGGCCGGTCCGCTCCGCCGACCATGCCACGGTGACGATGCGGCGCCGCTCCTCGCCGTCCAGGAAGAGGCTGGCGGCGATGAGGCCCCGCTCCCGCCGCCCCCTCCGGATGGGCGGGAAGATCCAGAGGCGGTCCACCCGCTCGGCACCGAGCCGCCCGCGGGCGAGCACGAGGGTGCGGGGGAGCGCCTCGGGCACGCCCGGGTCGTCCGACTTGTCATCCGTGCGCAGGCCGGTCAAGCGGATCCTCCTCCGTTCTTGTCCCTGGCGACGGCGTCGCGGGTGGCCTGCACCACCATGGCCACGGCGGCATCCAGGGGCCCGGGCACCATGGCGCCGGAAGCCTTGATGTGGCCCCCGCCCCCGAAACGCTTCGCCAGCTCGTTCACGTTCACCGGCCCGTTGGACCGGAAGGAGACCTTCACCTCTCCGGTGGTGGTCTGACGGAAGAGTAGCCCCACACGCGCTCCTTGGATCCCTCGGGGCACGTCCACCAACCCCTCCATGTCGTCCGGGGTGGCGCCGAGCTCCCGGAGCGCCTCGGTGGGGATGATCATCCAGGCGATCCCCGCCTCCTCGTCCAGCTCCAGGGTGTCCAGCGCGTGGCGGAGCAGCCGGTAGCGCTTCAGGGGCGCCGCCCCGTAGACGCGCTCGTGCATCTCCTCGGGGTCCACGCCCATGGCGATGAGCTCGGCCACCACGCGGTGGGCGCCCGGGGTCGCGTTGCTGAAGCGGAAGCCGCCGGTGTCGGTGAGGATGGCGGCGTACATCCCCTGGAGGGAGGCCACGGGCCAGGGCCCCTTGGCGGCGAGGAGGATGTCGAAGAGCAGCTCGCCGGTGGCGCACGCGTCGGGATCGCGCAGCGCGATGCCGCCGATGGGCTGCTCGCCGGGCTGGTGGTGGTCCACCACCACCGTCTTGAGCTCCCGGATGAGGGTGCGCACGCGGCCGATGCGGGGCACCTCGCCCGTGTCCAGCACCACGGCGAGGTCGGCCTGGTCGCAGAGGTCCTGGGCCTGGGGGGAGCCGGCCTCCACCACCCAGCCGGAATGCTCGATGAGGAACCGGTAGGCCTCGGGGAAGACGGTGGGGTTGATGATCCACGCCTCGGTGCCGTTGGCGCGGAGCCACGACACGAGGGCCGCCTCGCAGCCCGCCCCATCCCCGTCGGCGTTGAGATGGGTGGTGAGGACGGCCCGTCGGGATGCCAGCAGCGCGTTGCGTACCTCCCGGACCGACGAGAGCCGCGCCTCCGGCGTGCGATACAGGCTCAAGAAGGGCCTCCTGACCCTGGGACGTGCGATGGATGTAGGGGCAGGGCGGGAGGGAGCCGCGCCGAGTGAAAGGTACCGGAGGCGCGCGCCGCCCCGCTACGGCAGGGCGGGAGGGCTGCTCAGCTGCGCCATCCGGGGAGGCGCCTGCGGACCTTGGCCCAGGTCGAAGCCAGATGCACGAGGTTGGAGGCCGTGCGCCCTTCCACCTGCCCGTGCGCCAGGGCGCGGAGGAGGGCGGCCGGGCGGCTGGGATGCGCCGGCACCGTGACCCGCGCGCCCCCCAGCTCGCCCAGGGTGTGGGCGTCGGAGCCCGCGGACCGGAGGCGGCCATGGCGGGCGGCCAGCTCCACGGCAGGCGCGTTCAGGCGCCCGGGGTGGAGGCGGGCGTTGAAGACCTCGACCACGTCCACCAGGGGGGCCAGCTCCTCGGCGTACCTCCCTCCCCCACCCTTCCCGGCGGCGTACGGGTGCGGCAGATAGGGGATGCCACCCTGCTCCCGGACGCGCTCGATGGTCTCCCTCGCCGGGGTCCCCTCGGGGATCCTCTCGGTGAGGTAGAGCCCGATGACGTCGATCCCCTCGGCCGTCTTCACCTCCTCGCCGGGGACGACCCGGTCGGGGAAGTCCCCCGCCAGGCGGAGCGCCACCTCGACCTCGTTGTGGTCGGTGATGGCGATGCGGTGGAGTCCCCGGGAGAGAGCCCGCTCCAGCACCGCGCGGGGATCCGACAGGCAGTCCCAGGAGCCCGCGGTGTGGAGGTGGAGGTCCAGGGCGAGCGACACGGGCACCGCGCCCGCGCGGGCTCGGAGCTCGGAGAGGAGGGCCACCGCGGCGCGTTCCAACTCCGCCTCGGTGCCCGCGTTCGGAAGGACGTGGTGGGCCCGGGAGCGCTTGAGGTTCGGGGCCATCTGCGCCGCCATGACGCGGCGCGCCTCATCCTCGCTCAGCCCCCTCCTGTCCACGAGGCGTTGGAGGCGGACGGGGGCGGGAGCGTCCACGAGCACGGTGACGTCGAAGTCGCCCTCGCGGCCCGTCTCGAAGAGGAGCGGGATCTCGGAGACGGCGACGCTCGTGCCGTCGGAGCGTCGCTCCTCCAGCCACGCCGCCCTCATCGCCCAGATCTCCGGGTGGAGGATCTCCTCCAGCAGGCGGCGGGCCGCGTCGTCCCGGAAGACCCGCGCGCCGAGGGAGCGACGGTCCAGCGAGCCGTCGGCAGCGCGAACCCCCTCGCCGAACGCCTCCAACACGCGCGCCAACCCCGTCGTCCCCGGCTCCACCGCGCGGCGTGCCAGGTCGTCGGCGCTCACCACCGGGACCCCCAGCTCCGCCCAGGCGGCGGCCACCACCGACTTCCCGGCGGCCACGTTCCCGGTGAGGGCGACGCTGATCACCCGGCGCCTCCAGCGTGCCCGCCCCGGTGGCGGTGGCGGCGCCGGAAGGCAATCCAGAGGAAGGCCCCGGCGACGGCGAAGGCCACCGCGCCGCCCAGCCCCACGAGCTGGGTGGCCACCTGCCAGCTCTCCTCGGCCAGGATGCCGATGACCACATACAGCGCCACACAGCCGGCGAGCCCCAGGAGCTCGTAGGCCAGGAAGCGGGGATAGCGGATCCCCGTCATTCCCGCCGCCATGGGCATGACCGTGCGGACGAAGGAGACCAGGCGCGCCACGCTGACCGAGTACGATGGATGCCGCCCGAAGAAGCGCCCCAGGTCGTCCTGGTGGCGGCGCACCGCCCGCGCCCACGGGCCGCGTCCGGCGAGGACGCGCTCCCCCGCCGCCCGGCCGACCCAGTAGCCGGCCGAGTCCCCGAGGGCGCCCCCGACGAGGGCGGCGCCCACCACCTGGGGGAGCTCCAGCGTCCCCGCCAGCGCCAGCACGGTGCCCACGGAGATGGCCACCCCTGCGGGGACCACGAGCCCCCAGAGGAAGCAGGTCTCGAGGAAGGTCAGGGCGAAGAGCAGCCAGGGGCCGTAGGTCTCGAGCTGCTCGAGGAGCTGACCGGTGAGGGGGTCCAAGCGCTGCGCGGAAGGAAGCGGGGGCCCGGTCAGCGCCGGTGGCGCTGCCGAGGCGCGGAGACGTGGAAGTCGTCCTCGGTGTTGCGGGTCCGGTCCGGGCCGTAGGACCACACCGCGATCGAGTCCGCCCATACCTTGAGCTGGTATCCGGAGCCCCAGGCGTCGCTCTTCATCTCGTCCAGCGAGTAGCGGTAGTCCAGCCAGTCGAGCCACGCGCGCCTGTCCGGGAGCTTCCCCGTGCTCGCCTCGTGGGCGACCACGTCCCGGGCGACCTGCCTCATCTCCTCCTCGGTGTTCCACTTCACCACGGGGGTCCACAGAGGCCGGGACACGTCGGTGAGCCAGGTGCGGGAGTCCGGGAAGTAGTACGTCGCCGCGAACCAGAGCACCACGAGGAGGATGAGCTTACGCACGGCGCCTCCTCATCTCGCGTCGCATCCTGGTCCCCCACGAGAGGTATCGCTCCATGGCGTCCGCGCCGGGTTCGAAGGCGGGGTCCCCATAGGCCGTGTCGAGCCGCCACCGCAGGTAGGACACCGGCGGAAGAGGGAGGAACGGCGCGCGGCGGTACCCGTCCCGGGCTCGGAACGCCCAGGCGGACCGCAGCAGGTGCGGGATGGTGCGGGGGCGCCGGAGCGCCAGCCCCGCCGAGCTGAGGTACAGCGACAAGGTCCCTTCCCGGGGCGGAGCCCTTGGAGTGTGGTTCTCTGCAATGTAGACCGCGGGCGCCCCCCGAACAACGCTCGTTCGCCGGAGGTGCCCCCCTCGCCGGGGCCCCCGCGGGGGGGAACCCGGCTCGCACTGCAGGGTGAGACCCGAGGCCTCCTCGTGCCCCCGCTCCCGCCCGCGCACCCATGCCCAACCGCCTCGCCTTCGAGACCAGCCCGTACCTCCTCCAGCACGCCCACAACCCCGTGGATTGGCACCCGTGGGGCCCAGAGGCGCTGGAGCGGGCCAGGCGGGAAGACCGGCCCATCCTCCTGTCCATCGGATACTCGGCGTGCCACTGGTGCCACGTGATGGAGCGTGAGTCCTTCGAGGACCCAGAGCTGGCCGAGGTCATGAACCGCCTCTTCGTGTGCGTGAAGGTGGACCGGGAGGAGCGCCCGGACGTAGACGACGTCTACATGACCGTGTGCCAGCTCCTCACGGGCAGCGGGGGCTGGCCCCTCACGGTCTTTCTCACGCCTGACCTGGAGCC
>JBFYZE010000408.1:0-5708 GCA_041309665.1 Gemmatimonadales bacterium
TCGCGCGCCCAGGCGCCGCCTCAGCGCGCCCGCGATCCCGCCCATGAGGCCACCTCCGGAGAGGGGGGCGAGGACGGCGGCGGGGGGCTCGCCCAGGGCGTCGAGGATCTCCAGCGCCAGCGTCCCCTGCCCCGCGATGACCCACGGGTCGTCGTAGCCCGACACGTAGGGGCGCCCGGAGTCGCGGGCCCGCTCCACCGCGTGGGCCTCGGCCTCGTCGTACGTGGCCCCCGCCAGGACGGCCTGCGCGCCCGAGCCGCGGATCCCGTCCAGCTTGACCGGGTCCACCCAGTCCGGGACGCACACCGTCGCGGGGATGCCCAGGCGGCCGGCCACCCAGGCCACCGCCCTGCCGTGGTTGCCGCTGGAGCACGCCACCACGCCCAGGCGCCGCTCCGAGGGCTCGAGGGCGCCCAGGCGCGATGCGGCGCCCCGCACCTTGAAGCTCCCGGTCGACTGGAGGCTCTCCAGCTTCAGGAGCACGGTCCGGCCCATGCGCTCCGAGAGCGCCGGCACCTCGAGGAGGGGCGTCACCCGGGCCAGCCCCACGAGCGCCGCGCGGGCCCGGTCGAAGTCCAGGGTGGAGAGCACGTCCTCTCCGCGCGCGTCGCCCGGGCGCATCAGCCGCCGATCCGCGCCAGCTCGGCCTCGGCGGCGAGATACCCGAACGCGGCCCACTGGTCCCGCCCCGCCACGACGCGGCCGAAGACCTCGACCGCGCGTGCGGTATCACCGCCGATGAGGAGCCAGGCGCCCACGCCGTATCCGGTGGTGGTGCTCTCCAGGGTGGCGCCGGCGCCCTCGGGTCCCAGCAGGTCCTCCACGGAGCGCTCACCCTTGTGGAGGAGCAGGAGGTCCAGATAGCCGCCGCTCTCGATGACGTCCATCCCCGGGGTGATCGCTTCCAGGACGGACCCGGCCTCGGCGGTCCTCCCCAGGCGCTTCAGGGTCATCACCTGCCAGTAGGCCGTAGCCACCTTGGAGTCCGGGTGGACCGAGACCGCTGCGCAACGCGCGTAGGCCTCGGCGGCCGCGGCGAAGTCGCCCTTCAGGTAGTGGGCCAGGCCCAGATGGTACCAGATGTTGAACTGGAGCGTGCTGGTGGGGATGCCGGCGGCGTTGGGCATCCCGTCGGGCTCCACCTCGTCGGGCTTCCCCGCCGTGAGCTCGCCGGCCCGGTGCAGGTCGGCGATGGCCGCGTCGAGGTTCCGGATGGTGAGGTAGCGGTGGCCGCGGTGGCGATACAGGCGCGCATCCTGGGGGTGGAGCTCGAGCCCCCGGCTGAACACGTCGATGGCCTCCCCGTAACGCCCCAGGTAGGCCGCGCGACGCCCCAACCAGATGAGGGCGTCCGCGTTCCCGGGCTCCGCCGCGAGGGCCTCCTCCGCCTCCCTGTAACGGGCCACGCGCTCCGCTTCCACCGTCTCGGGGAGCGCGGGAGCGAGGAGGGTGTCCCCGAGGAGGGAGACGGCCTCGGCGCGCTGCGTCCCGGAGGGACCTGCGGAGGAGTCGGCGCCCGTGCCGGCGGACCCGCCCTCGGGCGCGTCGGGCGCGCAGGCTGCCAGCGCGGCGAGGAGGGCAGAGACGGCGAAGGGGATGGGTCGGCGCATGTATCCTCCAGGGAAGGGACGTCCCGGGAAGATCCCGCCTGCCGGGATCGGGCGCAACGTGCTCCGGTGCCGGTCCCCGGCTACGGCGCCGCGACCGGGCGCAGGCGGTCGATGAACGCCGCGTCGATCCAGTAGATGGCGGCGTTCCCGCTCCCCGGCTCGGCGCGGAAGCGCCTGAGGAAGTCCCGCGTCAGCGTGTCGGGGAACTCGGCCTGGGCGCGCGGCCGCGTGGACATGAAGAAGAAGAACCTCCCGTCCGGGGAGACGTAGGGCGAGAACTCCCCGCCGCCGGGCGTGTTCACGGCGTCACCGAGGTTCACGGGCTCGCTCCAGGTGTCGTCCTCGTCGCGGAAGACCACGTAGTAGTCGGTGCCGCCCCGGGTATCCTCACGGTCCCCCGTGCACAGGATGAGGTACCGCTCGTCGGGGGCGATGAATGCGTTGAACTGCGACGCCGTGGAGTTCACCTCGGGGCCCAGCCTCTCGGGTTCCTGGAAGCGGCCGTCCACGAAGCGAGAGCGGTAGATGTGGCTCTGGCGGCCTTCGTCGGCGCCCCTCGTGAAGTACAGGGTCCCGTCGTTGGTGACCGACGGGAAGAACTCGTCGCCCTCCGTGTTCACGGGCGCCCCCAGGTTGTACGGCTCGCTCCAGCCGTCACCCACCCGATCCATGACCCAGATGTCCTGGCTCACCCAGGAGCGGATCTCGTCCGGCGCCGGCTCGCGCCCGGGGAGCGGCCGGGTGGAGAGGAAGAAGAAGCGCCGCCCGTCCGGCGAGATGGCGGGCTCGAGGTTGAAGAAGCGCGAATCCCGCGCGAAGGGCGCCACCTCCGGCTCGGTCCACCGCCCTTCCTCGAGGTGCGTTTCCAGGATGGTGGTGATCGGGCCTGCGAGGACGCCGAAGTAGATCTCGGAGCCATCGGGCGTCATGGCGACGTCCCGGGTGTACATCCCGGTGGAGACGACGCCGGGCGCGAACAGCTCGGCCGAATCCCCGGGAAGGTCCTGGCCGAGGTAGGCCCCGGTGAGACCATGTGGGGCGTCCGGCGCCGGCGGCGCGCACGCGGCCAGGGCGGCGCAGAGGGGCGCGGCCCGGAGGAGGATGGCCCAGGTCCCTCTCCGATCGGCTGCGCGGCTGTTGCGCACGTTCCCCTCCATGACGCCTCCCGGCCCCCCGGCTCTCCCGGGGCACCTCTCGTGCAGGATCTGCCCTCGACCCCCAACATACGTCCGGGCGGCCCCGGGTTTTCGGGAGGGCCCCGCTGCGTCCTCCAGCGGGGTTTTCCCGACACATCCGGGAGGGGGAGCGGCGTAGATTGCAGGGAACCTGCCTAGCTTGGAGAGCACCATGTCCGACGGCGCTGTCGGCGGCCGGCCCGCCCCCGTGTTGCCCCTCGAGACCCCCGCCCCGCGCTCGCCGCTCCTCCTCGGAGACGAGGCCGTGGCGCTGGCGGCGCTCCACGCCGGGATCTCCGCCGCGTACGCGTACCCCGGGACGCCGTCCACCGAGATCTTCGAGTACCTCGAGCCGCGCGCCAGGGCCCTGGGGGTCGCGGCCTACTGGTGCACCAACGAGAAGACGGCGTACGAGCAGGCGCTGGGGGTCTCCATGGTGGGGAGCCGGGCCCTCGTGTCCATGAAGCACGTGGGGCTCAACGTCGCCATGGACCCCTACGGGAACTCCGCCCTGGTGGGGATCCGGGGGGGACTGGGGGTGGTGGTGGCCGACGACCCGGGGATGCACAGCTCCCAGAACGAGCAGGACTCCCGCATCCTCGCGGACTTCGCCGGGATCCCCTGCCTGGAGCCCGGGAACCAACAGGAGGCGTACGACATGACCCGGGAGGCGTTCTCCTGGTCGGAGCGCCACCGGGTCCCGGTCATGGTGCGCATGGTGACGCGCCTCTGCCACGGGAAGGCTGAAGTGGTGGAGAGCGAGCCGGAGTGCCGCATGCCTCCCTCGAAGCCCGCCGATCCGTGGGAGTGGACGCTCCTGCCGGGGAACGCCCGGCGCCTCCGGAAGCTCCTCCTGGAGTCCCAGGCCGAGGTGCGACGCCACACCCTCGAGTCCCCCTGGAACCGGCTGGAGCCGGGCGGAGCGTCGGTGCGCAAGGGCGTCATCACCACGGGGATCGCCCGGAACTACTGGCTCGAGAACCGGGACGACGTGCCCGAGCGCCGGCACCACCTGCACATCGGCGCCTACCCTGCGCCCCGGGAGCTCGTCGTGCGCCTCGTCGAGGAGGTGGACGAGATCCTGATCCTCGAGGAGGGAGAGCCCTTCCTGGAGCGGCGGATCCGGGGGCTCCTGCCCACGGCGCTGGAGATCCGGGGGAAGGAGTCGGGGGACCTCTCCATGACCGGCGAGCTCACGCCGGAGGAGGTGCGCCGGGCGCTCGGGCTCCCCGCCCGCCGGGAGCTCACCACCGGGCTCGTCCTCCCCGGGAGGCCACCGCAGCTCTGCAACGGCTGCCCCCACCGGGACGCCTTCCACGCCATGGGGATGGCGCTGGAGGGGCGCGAGCGGTCGGTGGTGGCAGGCGACATCGGATGCTACACCCTCGGGGCGCTGGCCCCCTTCCAGGCCCTGGAGTCGTGCGTGTGCATGGGCGCCTCCATCGGGATGGCGAAGGGAGCGTCGGACGCGGGGCTCCGCCCTGCCCTGGCCGTCATCGGGGACAGCACCTTCCTCCACTCGGGGATCACGCCCCTCCTGGACGCGGTGGCCCACGACACGGACATGACCGTGCTCATCCTGGACAACGGCACCGTGGGCATGACCGGGCAGCAGCCCACCGTCGCGCCCCACTCGGCGATCGAGGCGGTGGTGCGGGGCACGGGCGTGGCCGCCGAGCACCTGCACGTGGTGGACCTCCACCCGAAGCGGGTCGGCGACGTAGCGGAGCTCATCCGACGAGAGGTGGCCCACCCCGGGCTGTCGGTGATCATCGCGGTGCGCGAGTGCGTCGAGTCGGCGCGGAAGCACAAGGCCGTGGAGAAGCGCCGTGAGGGAGGAGGTGCCTCGTGATCAAGGCGGACATCGTGCTGGCCGGCGTCGGAGGACAGGGCGTCCTCACCGCCGCCGGGCTCCTGGCGGAGGCGGCGCGCCGCGCGGGCCTGACCGTCAAGCAGGGGGAGATCCACGGAATGAGCCAGCGGGGAGGGGCGGTGACGGCCAACTTGCGCATGGCCGACGGCCCGGTGGCCAGCGACCTCATCCCCCGGGGCGCCGCCACCATGATCCTGAGCCTCGAGCCCGTGGAGGCCCTGCGGTGGCTCCCCTGGCTGGCGGACTCGGGGGTGGTGGTGACGTCGTCGAGCCCGGTGGAGAACATCCCGGACTACCCGCCCATGGCGGACGTCCTGGAGGCGCTCTCCCGCCTTCCCCGCTCCGTCGTCGTGGAGGCCGACCCTCTGGCGAAGCAGGCGGGGTCGGGGCATGCCAACAACGTGGTGATGCTGGGGGCAGCCTCGGGCTTTCTCCCCTTCCCCGCCTCGCTCCTGCGGGACGTGGTGGGGGAGCTCTTCCGGGGCCGGAGCGCGCGTCTGGAGGAGCTCAACCTGAAGGCCTTCGACTCGGGACGGGCGGCTGCGGCCGCGGCCGCAGCGGCGGGATGACGTGAGCCGAGAGCCCTCCTCGCTCCACGATGTGAGCGCCCGCCTCGTGGCCGGGGCGCGCGCCGAGGGCCGTGCCCTCCTGCTGGAGCCCGAAGGGATGGATCTCCTCGCTGCGCTGGGCGTGGGGGTGCCTCTGGGAGAGGTGGTGGACGGGCCCGGCGGGGTCCCCGATCTGGACGAGTTCCCCGGGGACCGGGTGGTGGTCAAGATCCTCTCCCCGCTCGTGGCCCACCGCACCGAGGTGGGCGGGGTCCGCGTGGTGGCGCGGACGCCCCATGCGGTCGTGCGCGCGGTGGAGGAGCTGGTGCGCGTGAGCCCGGATCCGGCGGCCCGCTTCCTCGTGCAGGCGTTCGTCCCCCACGAGGGAGAGCCGGGCGGCGAGCTTCTGCTGAGCGCCCGCTGGAGCCCGGAGTTCGGTGTCGTGCTCACCCTGGCCATGGGCGGCGTGGCGGCGGAGGCGCTCGCCTCCCTGGCCCGCCCG
>JBFYZE010000409.1:0-4849 GCA_041309665.1 Gemmatimonadales bacterium
TCGACGTCCTCGACGAGGGGACGCTCCTCCCGCCCCTGCGGAGAGGGACGCGCCTCATCTTCTCGCCCGTGGGGGCGTACAACGTGACCCAGTGGATGCAGTTCATCGAGTACCGCCCCGCCGTGGTGCTGGTGGGCGAGGACGGCTCGGCGGAGGTCATCCGGGAGCGGGAGGACCTCACCGACGTGGAGCGGCGGGAGCGGCTCCCCGACCGTCTCAGGCTGGCGGAGGCGCGGTAGCACCCGTGCGTCCGGAGTTCCCACCCCGGCAGAGCCGGTCGGCCTCCGTCGAGGCGGCGCACCAGGTGCGCCGCCACGCGGAAGCGCTCGTGGACAGCTACAGCGAGGTCCTCTTCCTGAAGGGATGGGAGCTGGGCCTGGCGATCCTGGCCATCACCTTCCTCGCCCCCAACGTGGCGCTGGCCGGCGTGGTGGCGGTGCTGGCCGCTTACGGCTTCGCACGTTTCATCGGCATGGGCGCCGCCTTCCTGGAGTCGGGGTTCTACACGTACAACCCCCTCCTGGTGGGACTCTCCCTGGGGTACCTGTTCCACCTCACCCCGCTCACCCTCTTCTTCGTGGTGACGGCGGGGATCGCGGCGTTCCTCCTGACGCACACGCTGTTCAGCGCCGCCTGGTACTATCTGCGCCTTCCGGTGCTGAGCCTCCCCTTCGTGGTGGTGAGTTCGTTGGCGTACCTGGCCGCGGGTAGCTACACGAACCTGTACGTGGGCTCGCTCTACCCGCGCAGCGTGGCCGCTTTCGAGACGCTGGTCCCCCTCTGGCTGGGGGGCTTCCTCCGCTCCATGGGGGCGATCTTCTTCGTGCCCTCCGTGCTGGCGGGCGCGCTCATCGCCGTGGCGCTCCTGGCCCGCTCGCGCATCCTCTTCCTGCTGGCCGTCGGCGGCTACTACGCCGGGACGCTGACGTTGGCGGCGCTCGGCGGATCTCCGGACCAGGCGTTCACGAACCTGAGCGCCTTCAACTTCATCCTCATCGCCATGGCGCTGGGGGGCGTGTTCCTCGTCCCGTCGCTGCACAGCTACCTGCTGGCGTTCGTGGCGGTGGTGACGTCCACCGTGCTCCTCACCGCCTCCGAGGTCTTCTGGAGCCGGTGGGGGGTGCCCGTGCTGGCGCTGCCGTTCAACCTCGTGACCCTCGGCTTCCTGTACGCGCTCAAGCTCGTGGAATTCCCCCTCCTGGCCCGGGGGACCGGCACCCCCGAGGAGGTCCTGGACGAGCACCTCACGGGGACGCTCCGCTATCCCGGGTCGCAGCGCTCGCTGGCGCTCCCGTTCGCGGGGCGATGGACGGTCTGGCAGGGCTTCGACGGGCCCTGGACGCACCAGGGGCCGTGGCGCTACGCCTACGATTTCGTCATCACCGACGCGCGGGGTGAGACCCACCGGGGAGAGGGAGGGCGCGTCGAGGAGTACCTGGCGTTCCGCAAGCCGGTCCTCTCCCCCATCAAGGGCCGGGTGGTCCACGTCGTGGACGCGCATCCCGACAACCCCGTCGGCGTCACGGACCGCACCAACAACTGGGGGAACCTGGTCGTGCTCAGGGACGAGCGCGGGTTCTTCGTGGAGATCTCCCACTTCGCCGAGGGATCCATCCGGGTGCGCGAGGGCGAGTGGGTGGAGCGGGGCTCCCTCCTCGGGCTGTGCGGCAACTCGGGGTATTCCCCCCAGCCCCACATCCACGTCCAGGTCCAGGACACCGAGCAGGTTGGCGCGCCCACGCTCCCGTTCAGCTTCGTGGCCTACCAGGCCGACGGCACCTTCCACGCCAACGACAAGCCCGAAGTGGGGACGCTCGTGGAGTCGCTCCCCGTGGAGAAGGCTCTGGAGAACCGCATGGGGTTCGTGCTGGACGAGGTCCACCGCTTCCGCGTGGCCGGGTGCGACCCGGTCCGCTTCCCCGATTCCCGGCAGGGCCCGCTGGAGTTGACCGTGCGCATGGCTCCGGACGGCACCTTCTACCTGGACTCCGGACGTGGGCGGCTCTCCTTCGGCGCCCGTGACGGCACCTTCTACTTCTACCGCATGGAAGGGGGGGACCCGTGTCTGCGCGCCCTCTTCCTCGCGCTCCCCCGGCTACCCCTGGCGTTCCGGCGCGACCTGCGCTGGTCGGACCACGTGCCCGCGGGGACGGTGACGTGGGGTGCGCGCAGGGCGTTGGTGCGGTTGGCGCGGTCCGTGGTGCCCCGGCTGGGAACGGTGTCGGTGGAGCTGGAGTTCGCCGACGAGCGGCGGGTGGTCGGTCAGGTGCGGTCGGGGTTGCTCAGGCGCGAGTGGGAGACCCAGGTGGTGCTCCACCCCTTCCGCGGCTTCCAGTCCGTGCGGGTCGGGGATCTGACCATGGAGAGGGTGGATGACGAGACGGCGTGAGGGCATGGTTCTCATCGTGGCTGGGCTGGCGCTCTCGGCGCCCGCCTCAGCCCAGTCCCGCACCGACGTGCTGCTGCACGCAACGGGGCTGTCGTACCAGGATTCGCAGGTGAAGGACGCCGGGCGGGTGGTGGGCTTCTACGGCACCTACGGCTCGGGGTGGAAGCACCTCGTGGAGGTGGGGGCGACGCGCACGGGCGTGGACCACCTGGACGGGTGGCAGCTCCGCCAGACCGACGTGGCCGCCGCCTACGGGTACTACGGCGCGCACGGAGCCGCGCGAGCGGGCATCCATGTCGTCTCCGGGAACGACGCCCTCAGCGACGGAGGCATCGTCCTCTTCGGCGGTGCGAGCCGGTACCGCGTGGGCGCCTGGAGCGCCGGAGCCGAGGGCGCGTTCTCCAGCTACGGGGACTACGACGGAGGTCTCACCGTCGTGCAGGTCGCGCCCTCCGTCGCGTTCACGAAGGCCGCCGGGGGTGGCGAGCACGTCCTCGGGGCGACGCTGCGGAGCTACTACATCAAGCTGTCCGAGGACGTGGGGCTGGGGAGCCGGGACTTCCTGTCCGGCGAGGCCGCGGTCTCGTACACGTCGGGACGCCTGGGCTTGAGCGGGTTCGCCTGGGCCGGGGAGCAGGCCTTCGCGGTCCGGGGAGGAGGGTTCACCGTGTTCAACCTGGCGGAGCTCCACACCGGCGGGTTCGGTGGAGGGCTCAGGTGGGTCCTGTCGCCCCGATCCGCTCTTTCCGCGGGGTACTACATGGAGCGCTTCGAGGACATGGGCCTGACCAACAGGGCCTGGACGCGAACGCTGTCCGCGTCGCTCGGCTTCACCCTGTGAGAATGAGAAGAGGAGACCTCACCATGCTCTCTGACCGCCGTTCCCGCGTCGCGGCCGCCATTCTCGCCGCCGCGCTTTCCGCGGCCACGTTCGCCGCGACGTTCGGTGTCGCTCCGGGCGCCCTCGCGGCGCAGCAGGGCACTCAGACGCCCGACATTGCGGGCTCCTACAAGCGCTCCTTCGACTACGAGGGCGTGCAGGACCACCAGAACGCCATCCGCGCGCTGGCGCCCGTGTACGAGGCCTACCCGAACGGGTACACGGTGAACCTGCGCATGGGGTGGCTCTTCTACCTGAACGGGAACCATGCCAACGCCGCTGCCCATTACGAGGTGGCCACCCGGGCCGCACCCATGGCCCTCGAGCCGAAGCTGGGCCGGCTCCTCCCGCTCCTCGCGCAGGGGCGGTGGAGCGACGCCGAGACGCTCGCCTACCAGATCGTGAGCGTGGACCACTACAACTACTACGGGAACCTGAGGCTGGCCATCGCGCTGCGCACGCAGGGGAAGGCGGACGCGGCGTACCAGATCGCGCTGAAGATGGTGGGCGCCTACCCCACCGACATCCTCCACCTGGTGGAGCTGGCGCAGATCCAGGATGCGCGGGGCGACAAGGCGGAAGCGCGCAGGCTCTTCGGCGAGATCCTCATCCTCGACCCCGAGAACGAGACGGCGCGGCGGTACCTGGGTAGGTAGCCGGCACCGGAGCGCGGCGCCGGGAAGGGGCCGGGGCCCGCGGCGGGGTGTTACATTGGCGGCTTCCACCCTCCGCCCCGCCGCCCGACCCTCCGCCCTCCCCATGCCCCAGCGCATCCTCGTCACCGACGAGATCGATCCCCAGGGCGTCGCCATCCTCCGCGACGCTTCCGACTTCGTCGTGGACGAGCTCCCTACCCTCCCGGCGGCGGAGCTTCTGGAGCGCATTGCCGATTATGATGCCCTCGTGGGCCGCAGCGCGACGCGCATCACCGGCGAGCTTCTGGCACGGGGCACACGCCTGCGGGTGGTGGGGCGCGCCGGCGTGGGCGTGGACAACATCGACATGGAGGCGGCCACCCGCCTCGGCATCGCCGTGATCAACGCCCCGGCGGGGAACACCGTGGCCGTCGCCGAGCTCTTCTTCGGCTCGGTCCTCTCGGTCCTGCGCGGCCTGGCCCGGGCCGACGCCTCCATGCACGACGGGCGTTGGGACCGGAGCGTGCTCCTGGGCTCGGAGCTCAGGGGGAGGACGCTCGGAATCGTGGGGCTCGGCCGCATCGGCTCCGAGGTGGCGCACCGGGCCTACGCTTTCGGCATGGGCGTGGTGGCGTACGATCCGTACGTGAACGCGGAGCGCTTCGCCGCCCTCCGGGTGCGGAGGGCCGGCTCACTGAACGCGCTGCTGGACGAGGCGGACGTGCTCACCGTACACACGCCCCTCACCGACGAGACCCGGGGGATGATCGGCGCCGCCGAGCTGGCGCGGCTCAGGCGCGGCGCGGTAGTCGTGAACATGGCTCGCGGCGGGATCGTGGACGACGACGCCCTGCTGGCGGCGCTCGAATCCGGTGGGTTGGGGGGCGCAGCGCTGGACGTGTTCGTGAAGGAGCCCCTCACCGGAGATCACCGGTTCCGACGCCG
>JBFYZE010000410.1:0-14925 GCA_041309665.1 Gemmatimonadales bacterium
CTCCTGGGCGCGCGCGCGGGCGCGGTGGGCGCGGGGGTGGCGGGGTACCTGGTGGTGAGCACCACGCTCCTCTGGATCGCCGGGCGGTGGCGCCCCACCCTGACCTTCGTCCCCGCCGAGGCCATGAACGCGGTGCGCTTCGGCGTCACCGCGTCCCTGGCGTCCTTCGCCTTCAACCTGTCGATGCAGCTCGAGCGCTTCCTCTTCGCCGCGCTCTTCGGGCAGGCGGCGCTGGGGCTCTACGGCGCGGCACGCAACGTGAACCGGGACGCGCTGCGCA
Source organism: Gemmatimonadales bacterium (assembly GCA_041309665.1). Classification (GTDB taxonomy): domain Bacteria; phylum Gemmatimonadota; class Gemmatimonadetes; order Longimicrobiales; family Gaopeijiaceae; genus SZUA-318. Next base: position 281 of record JBFYZE010000410.1, read on the forward strand.
ACCTCATGAAGGTGAGCGACGAAGTCCTCATGCCCGGGCTGTCGGCGCTCCAGTCGGACCTGGCCAGGGCCCGGGACTACTACCTGAAGGCCATGCGCTACGAGTTCCTGGCATTCGCGCCGGCGGCGCTGTTCATCGCCGTGTTCGCCCGGGAGATCGTCCTCCTCGTGTACGGCCCCGAGTGGCTTGAGGTCGTCCCCCTCGTGCAGGTGCTGACGCCGCTGGTGCTCTTCACCATCACCCGGCACACGGTGGGCGCCGTCTTCCTGTCCCAGGGGCGCCCCGACGTGCAGCTGCGCTGGTCCCTCCTGATGGTCGTGTTCGTCGCGGTGTACACGTTGGCCGGAGCGCCCTGGGGGCTCTTCGGCGCGGTCACGTCCATCTCCACGCTGGAGGGGGTGGGGTGGGTGGTCTCCCACCGCATGGCCAACCGGCTCCTGGAGCTCCCCTTCCGGCGCTTCCTGTCCAACCTGGGCACGCCGCTGGCCGCGGCGCTCCTCTTCGGCGCCGGGCTGTACCTCCTGAAGGGCGCGACGGGGGCAGGTGCCGCCGACCCGTCCTGGCCGCTCCTGGCCGCGTGGGCAGCGGGGGCCGTCCCGCTCTACGCCGGGGTCGTGCACCTGCTTGACGCGGAGCTCTCCCGCTCGTTCTGGCGCACGCTGGCGGACGTGATGCGCTCCGCCGCGGCGGGCAGGGGACGTTCGACGTAGGCTGCCGCGCCGCGCCGCGCTATGTTGCCCCCGTCGGTGACACGGCGAGGTCGCGTCGGCCTGCTTCCCAGCCCCCACCTCCAACCTCGGAGGCCCCATGTTCCATCGCTCGTGGTCCTGCTCCGCCCTCCTCGTCGTCCTGGCCGCGTGCGCCTCTCCGGCGGGCGGGCCCCCGACCACCGGCATCCCCCAGACGGCGCCCCCCGACGTCGGCCGCCGCGTCGTCGCCGAGCACGGGGCGGTCACCTCCGCCAGTCCCCTCGCCAGCGAGGCCGGCCTGGCCATGCTGCAGGCGGGAGGGAACGCGGTGGACGCGGCGGTGGCCACGGCCTTCGCCATCGGCGTGGTCGAGCCGTACATGTCGGGCATCGGCGGCAGCGGCGCCATGACCATCTGGCTGCAGAACGAGGGCCGGGCCGAGTTCCTGGACTTCTATGCCGCGCAGAACGCCGACACGTGGGCGGCGGCCCTCGAGTCCGGCCGGATCCCCCGGGAGCGGACCGGGCCGGCGGACCTGCGCATCGTAGGGATCCCCGGGAACGTGGCGGGACTCCTGGCGGCCCACGAGCGGTTCGGCCGGCTCCCGTGGGCCCAGGTCCTCGCCCCGGCCATCCGGCTGGCCGAGGACGGGTTCCCCGTGAGTCAGGTCATGGCCGAGTTCATCCTCTCCTCGGAGGAGAAGATCTCCCTGTTCGAGTCGTCGAAGCAGCTCCTGATGCCCGGGGGAAGGGCGCTGGCTCCGGGGGACCGCTACAGGAGCCCCGAGCTCGCGGCCGTCCTGCGCCGGGTGGCTGAGCAGGGAGCCGCCGGCTTCTACCAGGGGGAGACCGCGCGGCGGATCGTCGAGGCCCTCAACGCCGGCGGCAACCCGGCCACCCTCGCCGACCTCGCGGGCTACCCGATCCAGTGGGAGCGCCCCGTGTGCGCCGAGTACCGCGGCCGCGTCCTGCTCTCCGCGCCGCCCCCCCAGAGCGGCGCCCACGTCCTCCAGACCCTGAAGCTCCTGGAGCCCTTCGACCTCCCGGCGCTGGGGCTCCCCACCCAGTCGGCCCGCGCTCTCGACGTGCTGGCCTCGGCGCTTCGGGTGGGTCTGGCCGACAACCGGGGGAACGGGGATCCCAACTGGGCTCCCATGGCGGCCGCGGGACGGGTGTCGGACGGGTTCGCGCGCGAGCGGTCGGCGCTGGTGGGGAAGGGCGCCGTCACCACCCCGGTTCCCTCCGGGGATGCCCTGCGGCACGAGAACGACGCCCCGACATCCGCGTGCGCGGCCATCGGGCCCTACGGGCCGACGCCGGCCATCCCCGGGGGGGCACGCCCCGGGAGTCCCGAGATGGCCGCCGGCGGCGAGACCACGCACCTGTCGGTGGTGGACGCCGAGGGGAACGCAGTCGCGCTGACGCAGACGAACAGCTCCGTGTGGGGGTCGGGGGCCAGCGCTCTCGGGTTCTTCCTCAACGACTCCGGCTTCCAGTTCACCCTCGAGACGGCGCGCGCCCCCTCCCTTTCCCGGTGGCGGACCCGCTCCACGACCATCTCGCCCACCGTGGTGCTGAACGGCGGACGCGTGGAGATGGTGGTGGGAGCTCCCGGCGGAGGGCTGATCCAGCCGACGATCATCCAGACCATGATGTACGTCCTGGACTACGGGATGGATCCCCTGGACGCCGTGCGCATGCCCCGGCTCTTCTCCAACCCGGCGTCCGCCGAAGTCCAGATGGAGATGGGGTTCACCGCCGGTGCGCTGGAGGAGGCGAGGAAGATGGGGTGGACGCCGGTGGCCCTCTCACCCGGCTACGCGCGCATCTACATGATCGCCCGCCGGGGCGACCGGTGGATCGCGGTGGCCGATCCGCGCCACAACGGCGAGGCGCGCGGCCACTGAGCGCAGCGACCCTCGCGGCACCGGCCGACCCTCGCCGCCGGCCATGAGACACGACGCCCCGCCCCCGGACCTTCCCGGGGGCGGGGCTTCCACTTCGGGCGGCGACGTCTACGGGATGTTCGGGTTCGTCAGCCGCTCATACTCGCCGATGGGAACGCACTTGTCCTTGCCGTCGAGGAACGTGCTTTTCTCCGGCCCGGTCGCCGCGTTCCAGCGGCGCATGTCCCAGAAGCGACGCCCCTCCAGCCAGAGCGTCTTGCCGCGCTCGGACCGCAGGATGGGCCATGCCTCCGCGAGCGTGGTAGCGGTCAGCGCGGACAGGGAATGGTACGTCCTGACCTGGTTGACGAACGCCATGGCACCTGCGACGTCACCCGAGCGCAGCGCCGCCTCGGCCCGGATCAGCACCATCTCCGTGCCCTTGGCCAGCGCGATCTCGGCGCCGTCGTCGAGGTACTTCTGCTGCCGGTACCACGGCGTCACCCCGTTCGCGGCGTTGGCCTGCTTTCCGGCGGACGTGAGCACCCTGACCCACGGGATCCTCGGGTCGTCGGTGGTGTTGGCCCACTCGGTGTTCCACACGGTGTACTCGCCACGGACCAGCGTGACCGCCTGGAATCCGTTCCCCTCCCGGGATGTGTTCAGGGAGAACTGGGCGTCGTACCGATACGCGATGGGGACCAGGGTCGCGTCGGCGACCGCGCCCGTCCAGTTCCCCAGCGCCGCCCGCACCTGGGCGCGGCCCGCCAGCGCCGCGTTCTTCAGCGTGGTGTTGTTCAGCGCCGTGGCGATCCGCAGCGCCTCCGTGAAGTGCTGCTCCGCGCGCGTGAAGGCAGCCTTGTTGTCCTCCGCGGGCCCGCCGTCGAAGACCGCGTTGCACGCGTTCTCCCCGAGGATGCGGTTGGCGTACCCCGCGTGCAGGTAGGCGCGAGGGGTCTGGGCGTAGGCCTCGAAGCCCGTGCCCAGGACCTCCTTCATCCGCTCGATGCCGTTCTCGGCCACCCAGCGGGCCCGCTGAACGTCGCCCCACCAGGGGTCGATGTCGATGGATGCGATGATGCCCCGGGCGAAGATCGTGGGCGCCCCGAGCGTCCCGCTGTGGAAGTGGTCGTCTCCCCAGAGGCTGCCCCAGATCGCCGTCGTGGAGACCGCGGCCGACAGGTCGGCGGACATCCCGACGACGAGCGCGGGCATGGCCACCGAGGTGTTCAGGTCCGCGTCGTTGATCGGACCCGGGTTCGTGACGTCGAGCAAGCCGTCGCACCCCGCAACGAGGAGTGCGGCACCGAGCGCGACGCCCTTCATGGTATGTCTGCTCATGGTCGGCCTCCTCAGAAGGTCACCCTGACCGAGGCCAGGAAAGTGCGGAAGGTGGGGAGCACGTAGTAGTCACGACGCGACAGGCTCCCGCGGTAGTCGTTCAGCTCCGGATCGGAGCCGCTGTAGTCGGTCGTGGTCCACAGGTTGCGACCGGCGACCTGGACCGACGCGGTCCGCGTGCCGGGGATGAACCCTTGCGGCAGATCGTACGTCACGGACACGCTGCGCAGCTTGAAGAAGTCGGTGGATTCGATCCACGCGTCGTACGTCGGCGCGACCCGGCCGCCGTTGAGCGCGCAGCGTGCACGCTCCAGCGCCGTCACGTCGGCCTCCGCCGCGGGGTTCGTGGAGAGCGACCGGTACTTGGCCTGGGCCTCGTAGCAGGGGAACCACGCGCCGCGGCGCCCGTTCTGGTAGCCGTTGGCGTTGATCATGTGGCCCCCCAGCTTCGCCTCGGCCACGGCGTCCACGAGCACGCGCTCCATCAGCCTCACGCTGGTGTTCAGGCCGATGCTCCTGGTCGGATAGAGGTATCCGACGAACGCGTTCTCCTCCCAGATCGGGTCGGCGAACTCGTCGGGGTTGGTGAGCTTCAGCCCGAAGAGCCCGGGCACCGGATAGCCTTCCTTGATGTACGTGCGCCCGAACGTCTGGACGGTGATCTCCTGGCCTCCCAGGTCCACGGCCTCGCTGTGCAGGGTCGAGTAGTCCACCCGGCCCTTCCAGTCGATCCCCTTGCGACGCAGGATGTCGAAGTTCACCCGCGCCTCGAACCCGGTGTTCAGGAGCTCGCCCACGTTCTCGAGCTGCGTGCCCAGGAACCCCTGGGAGGGCGGCCGGCGCACCGGGATGAGCGCGTCCATCGTCGTGGTGTTGAAGTAGGTCACGTCCACGCCGAGCCTGCCGCCGAACATGCCGGCCTCGAAGCCGGCCTCGTACTCACGGCTGCGCTCGGGGCCGAGGTCGGAGTTGCCGACCTGGCCCGGGGTGAACCCCGGCTGGCCGTTCTCCCCCGCGATGGGGTCCCAGGTGCGCACGGCGTCGAATGCGCCGGGCGCCTTTCCCGACTCGCCCACGGCGAAGCGCAGCTTCATTACCTCCCACCAGTCCCAATTCCAGAAGCTCTCGTCGGACACGACGTAGGAGAGACTGAGCTTGGGGTAGAACTGGAGCCCGAAGCCCTCGCCGAAGGCGCTGTTGCCGTCCAGGCGCCCGCCGACCGTCACGAAGAGCCGGTCGTGAAGAGCCGCGGTCTCCTGGGCGAAGAACCCCGCGTTCGTCACCTTGAGCCGTGAGTCGCCGGTGACGTCCCGTCGCGCGGCCGAGGTCAGCGTCGGCACTCCGGGACCGGAGAAGTCGAACGCGTTGATGCTCAGCGTGTAGGCGTCGTCGGAGAAGAGCTGCCCGCCCCACGCGAACGCGGACGTCAGGGACCCGTTGCGGAAGCTGTTCGAGAGCGTGCCGACGTAGTCCAGGGACAGGAGTGCCCGGCGCCAGTTCCGGTCGGTCATGTCGCCCTTGGCGTACCTCGGGTACCCGAAGGGGCGGATGCTCTCGATCTCGGAGGTATTGTAGTCGTACCCCACGGTGAAGCGGTTGGAGATCCGGTCCCCGGGCTTGTACTCGACCGAGAGCCCGGTGATGAAGTGCGTCGCCTTGGACGCGTTCGTCATGTCCAGGATCCTGCCGTTCTGGGTGCAGGTCACCCCTGTGTCGCACCCGACGGCGCCGGTGAAGTTGCTGCCGAAGCCGCGGCTCACGTTGAGCAGGAAGCCGTCGCCGTTGTCGCCGGAGGGGAGCCAATCGGTGTTGCGGCGCGTCAGCGCCGTGCTCAACCGGAGGTCCAGCCCGTCGATGGGGCGGAAGCCGAAGTTGGCGGAGAGGCCTCCCCCGGCCGTTCCGCCCGCGCCCTTGATGATGCCCTGCTCGTCGGAGAAGTTGCCCGACACGTAGTAGTCGATGTCCTCCTTGCCGCCCTTCACCGAGAGCGCGAACTGCTGCATCGGTCCGGTCTGGAGCCAACTGCCGGACTCGGGGCAGGTGACGTCCACGAACGGCTTGCCGTCGGACGAGACGTTGTTCGGCCCGCTGCACGTGCGCAGCCACATGCCGGTGGGATCCGCGTCGCTGCCGAGACGACCGGCCCTGTTCGCCCCGAAGGTGGCCTCCATCGTCCACTGGGCGGCGCCGGTCTGGCCGCGCTTGGTGAAGATCTGGATCACGCCCCCCGACGCCTCGGTGCCGTAGAGGGTCGTGGCCGCCGCTCCCTTGATGACCTCGACGCGCTCGATGTCGGCTGCGTTGATGTCGTTCAGGGGGCTGGCAGACTGGCGCGCCTGGGGGTGCTGCGGCGTGGAGCCGCCGAAGATGCGCACGCCGTCAACGTACACGATGGGGTCGTTGCCCTGCGAGATGGAGTTGTTCCCGCGCAGGATGATCGTGCTGCCCACTCCCGGTTGGCCGGAGTTCTGGAGCACCGTGGCGCCCGGGGCCCGGCCCATCAGGAGGTCCTGGGTGTTGCGCGCGGGCGCGACCTCGATCTCCCGGGACGTCACGCGGGTGAGGCTGTTGCCGATCTGGCGGGCGCGCTGCTCGCCGGTCGCGGTGACCACGAGCGCGTCGAGGGAGACCGCCTCGGTCCCCATCGCGAAGGTGACGGTGGCCGTCTGGCCGGCCGTGACCGTGACGGACTGCTCCTGGGTCGCGTACCCGATGAGCTGGGCGCGCACCCTGTACGTGCCTGCCGGCACTCCGGCAATCGTGAATCGGCCGCTCGAGTTCGAGAGCGTGCCGTGGCTGGTGGAGGGGATGTAGATCTGGACGCTGGCCATCCCGGCCGTGGTGCGTGAGTCGGTGACCTGTCCTGAGATGGTTCCCAGGACCTGCATCGCCGGGGATGAGACCTCGTCTCGGGGAGGTGGTGCCGCTGCTGCGGCGCCGGTCGTCACCGAGGCGGCCAGGAGGCACGCGCCGCTGAAGATGCGGACAAGAACGCCCATGCGCAGGCTCCTCTGGATGGTCCGCACGCCCACCAGGAATCCGGGGAGGCGGAATGCGAGGATTGAAAGAGCGCGCGGTGGTTGGAAACAACGGGTTGACGCATAATACGGCGCATCGTCCGTCTGCGCCAAAAAGCGCGGCCGCGGCGTCTAGGTTCGCAGCACCACCCGCGCCTCGCCCAACGCCGCCGGCCAGAGAGGCGTCACCGAGACACCCTGCACCGAGGTGTCCGCGCCCTTCTCCGACTTGGACACGGTGGCGATGCCGAAGCGCCACACCTCCTTCGGCTCGGGGTGGAGCTCCATCGCCACCTCTCCGTTCAGGGAGAGCTCCGGCGCGAAGAGCGCGTCCCGGGGGAATGCCCCCGGGTCCCAACGGTAGGAGAGGGAGAGGGTCCCGTCGGGTACCAGCCCCACCTCCACGCGGAGCGCCCCCGGGCCGGCGGCGAGGAGATGGACCGTCACCCCGCCCGCGTCCTGGACGACGCGGTGGGCAAGCCGTTCCCTGGCCCAGCTGCGCAGCGGGTCGTAGTCCGCCGCCTCGTACGCCGCTGCGTCCAACCCGGCCTCCAGGATCCGCACCACGCCGATGGCGCGCTCGTCCCGGTCCGCCGGAGGGAGCGTGTCGAAGCGGAGCCCCTCCTCCAGCGCGTGGATGGAGGGCATGCCCACGTCGTCGGCAGGCGCGTGCGCGGGGGCGGGGGCCACGTCCCGGTGGTACGCCTCCCTCCTGCGCGTGAGGGTGTCGGCCAGGTTCGTGCGCCGCGCGAAGAGCGTCCACTCCTCCACCGCGCCGCCCCGCGCGGGCGCCACCAGCGCCGAGAACGCGCCGGAGTGCACCCAGATCTCGTCGCTCCCGTCCCCGTCCAGGTCCACCACCTCAAAGGCCAAAGGCTCGCCGCGGCGCAGGATCCCCTCCGCCTCGGCCAGGTTGGCCCACACCGAGCCGCGCAGGTGCCTCAGGTAGAGCCCCCCGAAGACGCCGTGCCAGTAGGAGTCGTTGCACTGGGCGCGTCCCACCGCGCGGCGGGCCGCGGGCGGGTCGCCGCGGAGGCGGCACAGCTCGGAGAGCGCCGCCGCCTTCTGGGGCATGCGGTTCGACTCGGAGTAGCGGGCCAGGAAGTTCCTCCAATGCCCACCTCGCACGAGCCCGGCGGCGGAGGCCTGCTCCCCGCTCGCCTCCAGGCGCCGGTCGAGCTCCTCCAGGCGCTGGGCGGCCGCGGGTGGGAGAGACCACCCCTCCATCTCCCGGTACGACGCGGTGGGGAGGTAGGCCAGTCCCGCCGGCGTGACCGACGCCAGCGCCTGGGTGGGCGTCACGAGACGCGCCACACCGTCGGAGGCCAGCGCATCCAGGGTGTCGAGGAAGCGGTCCAGCCACCCCTGCTTCCACACCCAGTCCGCGGTCCCGGGCCATCCGCCGAACTTCTCGCCGTCGTCGGCCAGCACCGCCAGCGGGAGCTCCTGGGCCTGGAGTGTGCGCAGGTAATCCGCCACCTCCTCGGGTGGCCGGAAGGGGATGAGGTAGCGCAGGCGCTCGTCGATGGGGAGGAGGGAGAGCGCCGCGCCCCCGGACTCGGTGCGCCATGGACGGTGCAGCTGGTGGCGCTCGAAACCGGTGGCCAGGAAGTGGCGGTCGTCCACGAGGGCGTACGCCACGCCGGCGGCGGCCAGGTCCTCGGGGAGCCCGGGCTCCCAGACCCGCTCGGTGAGCCAGAGCCCGGTGGCCCGGACGCCGAAGCGGCGAGCGAGCCAGTCCTTCATCCACTGGATCTGCTCCACCCTGTCGGCCTGGGAGAGGACGGGGAGGACGGGCTCGTAGAATCCGGAGAGAAGGAGCTCCACCGACCCGTCGGCGGCGAGGCGGCCGATGAGGTCCAGATAGGGGTGGGCGTCGGCTTCGAGCCACTCCAGGAGGGGGCCGGAGACGTGGAGCGCCACGGGAAGCGCGCCCCGCTCGGCCAGGCGGCGGAGGAAGGGGAGGTAGACGTCCTGGGCGTGGCTCCGGAAGACCTCGTCGAAGTTCCCCACGGGCTGGTGCACGTGGAGCCCGAACACGAAGCCCACCGGCGAAGCCGCGCGCGGCGGCGGCAGCTGGGTGGCGCGCTCCCCGAATCCCAGCTTCAGGGCCACATCCCGGAGCGCGCCGGGCTCCGCCGAGCGCAGCGACCCCAGGGCACGCCCCAGCGCGGTCTGGGCCTCGAAGGGGACGGGAACGCCTCGGGCCTCCAACTCGGCTGCGTGCGCGAGCACGTCCGCGGCCGCGCGGGGGGAGGGCCCGCGCACGAAGCGCTCCACCGACTCCACCAGGGCGGCCGAGATCTCGGCGGTGGGGTGTGCTTCCGCCGAAGCGGTGACCGGGGCCTCCCGGGAGGTGGCGAACGGCACCGACGCGGCTGCGGCGGCGGAGAAGCCCGCGAGCCGCGCGATCCCACCCCGCACCTCCCGGTCCCAGAGGTCCTCGCCCGAGCCCTTGATGGGGTCGTTGCTCGCTGCCTCGGCGAGGCGTCGGCGCAGCCGGGTCTCCAACGTTCGCCCCGGCGCGCCCGCCAGGTCCAGGGCGTGGGCGGCGTAACGGAGCACCTGGAGAGGCTCCAGCCCTGCGAGGTCGTCGAAGAACCACCCGCACGAGGTGAACATGCGCAGCGCGTCCCGCTCCATCGCCAGGAGCTGCAACGCCCGCTGTGTGTCCTCGGACTTCGGAGGGCGCCGGGCATGCTCCTCCACCAGGCGCTGGAGCGCCGCGTCCCCCTGGTCGAAAACGGCCCCGTAGGCATCCCGCGCGGCCCAGGGGTCGGCCAGGAGCGCGGCGGCCTCCGTCTCGAAGAGAGCATGCACGTCATGGGCGAGCTCGTTAAGTGCATCCCGGAGGACGGTCCGCCACTTCTGCTGCGTGGGCTTGGAGGGGTCCATCCGGCACCCGCACTCCGAGCGCCACCGCTCCACCCCGTGGGCGCACGACCAGGCGCTCGGCTCCACCAGGGTGACCTCCTCCGTCGCCGGGCTCCGAGCCAGGAACGAGGCGAAGTTCTCCAGGCGGACCTCCGGCCGGGCGCGGATGGAGAGCACCGCTGCCGCCAGCGCCATGTCCGCCCACCGGTGGTGGTGGCCGAAGGTCTCGCCGTCGGTGGCGAGGGCGGCCAGGCGCTTGACGGCGCCGGCCGGCTCGCCGTCCCCCGCCATGCGGCCGGCCCAGGCGTGGGCGTCACGCAGGAGTTGTCCGAAGGCCACGTCGTGGGAGAGTCCTCCGTCGTACACCACGACGGCCACGGAGCGGCCGGAAGGGAGGGCGACGCGCCCCGGAAGCCCGTGCGCCGGGACCTTCTTCACCTGGCTGGGCCCGAGGATGGTGAAGCGGATCCCCTCCTGCGCGAGGACCTCCAGCGTCTCGGTGTCCACCGCGGCCTCGGGGAGCCACATCCCCTCCGGGTCGCGGCCGAAGCGGCGGCGGAAGTCGGACACGCCCCAGCGCACCTCGGTCACCTTGTCGCGGCGCGACGCCAGCGGGAGGATGACGTGGTGGTAGGGGGCGGCGACGGCGTTTCCGTGCCCCAGGCGCGCGTGGCTGCGCGCGTCGGCTTCGAGGAAGGCGCGGTAGGTGTCCGGGGCCTCCCGGGCCAGCCAGGCCATGAGCGTGGGCCCCGCGTCCCAGCTGATCCACTCCAGGGTGTTCACCACCGCGGCGATGCGCCCGTCCCCGTCCAGGACCCGCGCGGCCGCCACCGCCCGGTAGCACTCGTCGTGGATGCGCCGGTTCCAGTCGTGGAAGGGCGCGGCCGAGGGCTCCAGCGGCACGTGGCCGGTCCAGGGGTCCTCCCGGGGAGGCTGGTAGAAATGTCCGTGGACGACGACGGACCTCACGTGCGACCTGCCAGCGCGTCCGCCCGGCGGCGCACGGCGCGCCGGTAGACCTCGTGGTACTGGCCCACGGAGCGCGCCCACCCGAAGTCGCGCGACATGGCCTCGCGCACGTGCTCGTGCCAGAGCCACTCGTCGGCGTACACCGCGAAGGCCGCCTGGAGGGCCTCGCGGAGCGCCTGCGGATCGTATTCGTCGAAGAGGAATCCCGTCACTCGGTCCTCGATGGTGTCGGCGAGCCCCCCGACCCGGCGCGCCACCGGCAGGGCCCCGTAGCGCTGGGCGCGCATCTGGGTGATCCCGCAGGGCTCGTAGAGCGAGGGCATGAGAAGGAGGTCGGCCCCTCCCAGGAGCCGGTGCTCGAACTCCTCCGTGAAGTCGAAGCGCACCGTCACCCGGTCCGGGGCGGCCCTGGCCAGCGCGGCCAGGCGCTCATGGTAGCGAGGGTCCCCGTGGCCGAGGAAGACCCACTGCGCTTCGGGCTCGTCCACCAGGCGGGATTCCAGGAGGATGTCGAACCCCTTCTGCTGCACCAGGCGGGCGCTCATCCCCACCAGCGGCACCCGGGGCTCGTTGGGGAACCCGCACTCCCGCTGCAGCGAAGCCTTGCACAGCGCCTTCCCCAGGAGGTCGTCGGGGCCGAACGTGTAGGCGATCTCGGCGTCGTCGGAGGGATCCCACAGGTCCAGCTCGATCCCGTTCAGGATCCCCGTGAAGCGGCCGAGCAGCTCCACGAAGCTGTGGTGCAGCCCGAAGCCTCCCACCGCAGTGCGGAGCTCCCGGGCGTGGGTCGGGCTCACCGTGGTCACCATGTCCGCCGTGGCCAACGCGCCCTTGAGCAGGTTCACCTGCCCGAACCACTCCAGGAAGCGCCAGTGGTAGTGGCGCCGGTCCACGCCCAGCTCGTCCAGGACGTCGGGCGCGTACCAGCCCTGGAAGCCGGCGTTGTGCACGGTCATGACGGACGCGGTCCTGTCGTAGAACGGACGTCCGGCCAGCGACGTGCGCAGGTAGACGAGCGCCATCGCCGTGTGCCAGTCGTGGGCGTGGACCACCGGAGGGCGGCGCACGATGCGGGGGAGCGCCTCCAGCGCCGACTTGCAGAAGAAGGCGAAGCGGAGGTGGTTGTCGGGGTACGCGCCCCCGTTCTCGCCGTAGAGGTCGGGGCGGTCGAAGTAGGCGTCGTTGGCGACGAAGTAGACGGTGGGGTGCCCGTCCGCCGCCGGCGCGAAGTGGAAGTGGGCCTTCTCGGTCCGGGGCCCCACCTGCACGTCGAGGTCGAAGGCGGGCTCGAGCCACGGATAGGCGCGCCGGATCTTGCGGTGGAGAGGGAGGAAGACCAGGGTCGGGACCCCGGAGCTGGCCTGGTACCGGGCGATCCCCCGCACCGCCTCGCCCAGCCCTCCCGAGCGTGCGTAGGGCCAGTACTCCGCCGCCAGGTGGATCACCGCCTGGGAGAAGCCGGGGCCGCGTTTGGGACGTCGGTCCACCGTGGGATGCCCGAAGGGGGGAAACGCGTGTCTCCGTCACCGCGCGTCCTGATAAGTTAGGGCGAGCGGGCGCCGGAACCCAAGGTCCTGTTGCGCCGGGAGCGCGCCGGGTGGATCGTTCGACCATGACAGCTCATCCCTCCCACGAAGCGCTCACGTCCCTCCTCGAGGGACGGTGCCGCGATCCGTTCGGCGTGCTCGGCAACCACCCATGGCAGGCCGACGGGCGGACGGGGCGCGTGGTGCGAGCCTTCTTCCCCTGGGCCGCCGACGTCGCGCTGGTGCGCCCGGACGGCTCGGAGACCTGGATGGAGCCGGCCCACCCCGGGGGCCTCTTCCTGGCCGTCTTCCCCGACGAGCCGGGCTATTTCGCCTACCGGCTGGCGGCCACCGACCGGAGGGGGCAACGCTGGGTACTCGACGACCCCTACCGATTCCCGCCCTTCGTGGACGAGGAGCGGGTGGGCGGCTTCCTCCGCGGCGAGGAGCGCCGGATCCACCAGGTCCTGGGGGCCCACCCCATGGTTCTGGAGGGGGTGGCGGGGGTGGGGTTCGCCGTGTGGGCGCCCCACGCCCAGGCCGTGAACCTCATGGGTACGTTCAACCGTTGGGAGGGCCGCTGCCACCCGATGCGCCCCAGGGGCGCCACGGGGGTGTGGGAGCTCTTCGTCCCGGGGGCGGGGAAGGGGGCGGTCTACAAGTACGAGGTGGTCACCGCGGGGGGGCGGAAGGTGGACAAGGCGGACCCGTGCGGCCGGGCCATGGAGCTCAGGCCAGCCACGGCGTCGGTGGTGTGGGACCCGTCCGGGTACGCCTGGGGCGACGCCGCCTGGATGGAGGCCCGCCGCGGATGGAACCCGGACACGTCTCCCATGAGCATCTACGAGGTGCACCTGGGCTCGTGGAAGCGCACGCCGCCGGAGGAGCGCGAGGAGGGTGGCCACGGATGGCCCGGGTACCGGGCCCTGGCCGAGGACCTCCTCCCCTACGTCAAGGAATTGGGCTTCACCCACGTGGAGCTCCTCCCCATCCTGGAGCATCCCTACGACCAGAGCTGGGGCTACCAGCCGGTGGGGTTCTTCGCGCCCACGTCCCGGTACGGGAGCCCCGACGACTTCCGCTGGTTCGTGGACCGGGCCCACCAGCTCGGGGTGGGCGTCCTCCTGGACTGGGTCCCCGGGCACTACCCCGAGGACATCCACGGGCTGGTGCGCTTCGACGGGTCCGCGCTCTACGAGCACCCCGACCCCCGCCGCGGGCGCCACCCCGACTGGGGCACCCGCATCTTCGACTACGGAAAGCCGCAGGTGCGCTCCTTCCTCGCGTCCAGCGCGCTGCACTGGCTGGAGGACTACCACCTCGACGGCCTCCGGGTGGACGCGGTGGCGTCCATGCTCTACCTGGACTACTCCCGGGCCGAGGGGGAGTGGCTTCCCAACCAATACGGCGGGAAGGAGAACCTGGACGCCATCGGGTTCCTGAAGGACGTGAACGACGCGGTGCATCGGTCCTGCCCGGGCGCGGTGGTCGTCGCCGAGGAGTCCACCGCCTGGGCCCGCGTATCGCACGGCACCGACGTCGGCGGCCTGGGCTTCGACCAGAAGTGGAACATGGGTTGGATGAACGACACCCTGACGTTCATGGAGACCGACCCCCTGTTCCGCTCGGGGATGTACAACCGGCTCACGTTCTCCATGCTCTACGCGTTCAGCGAGCGCTTCGTGCTCCCCTTCTCCCACGACGAGGTGGTCCACGGCAAGCGCTCGATGCTCTCGAAGATGCCGGGGGCCCACGAGGCGAAGTTCGCGAACCTCCGGGCCCTGTACGCGTACCAGTGGTCCCACCCCGGCAAGAAGCTCCTGTTCATGGGGTGCGAGCTGGCCCAGTGGACCGAGTGGAACGTGGACACGTCGCTGGACTGGGCGCTCCTGGGATACCCGGCCCACCACGGCATGCAACGTCTCGTGGCGCGCCTGAACCGGATCTACGCCGAGGAGCCGGCGCTCCACCGCCAGGACTTCCACCCCCAGGGCTTCGAGTGGCTGGACTGCAACGACGCGGCGCGCACCGTCCTGTCGTTCCTGCGGTGGGCGCCCGGATGGACCGACCCCATCGCGGTCGTGGTGAACTTCACGCCCGCGTTCAGGGACGGATTCCACCTGCCCATCCCCTTCCCGGGCAGGTGGCGCGTCATCCTGGACACCAGCGCGCCCGAGTTCGGCGGCCCGGGCTCGCCCGTCCCGGAGGTGCTTGAGGCCATCGACGGAGAACTCCACGGGCGCAGGCAGCGCCTCGTCATCCCGCTTCCCGGGCTCACCGCGCTCTACCTCAAGCGCCAGGCCGAATGAGGAGGGGGCCGGCGGACCATCGGGTCCGCCGGCAC
>JBFYZE010000411.1:0-4980 GCA_041309665.1 Gemmatimonadales bacterium
CTGCCGGACGAGGGTACCGGCTCGGAGGATCCCGGCCACCTCCGGTGACGTGTCGGAAGGCTCGTCGGTGGTGAGCGGCCCCGCTCTCCGGACCAGGGGCCCGAGGACGTCGAAGACCGCCACGGACCGATCCAGGAGCACCACCAGCAGCGAGTCTCCGGGGAGCTGGTGGAGGCGCACCGGCGCGAGGGGCTCCCCCGCTGCGCTCAGGGGCATGTCCAGCGTGCGCACGTGCACGCCCTGCGCGTCGTACACGCGCACGTCGCCGATGCCCGTGTTCGCCACCGCAATGTCCCCGTTCCTCAAACGTATGGAATGTCGGGCCCGGTAGAGCTGTTGGGTTTCGTCCAGGGGGACGTTCCCGATCTGGATGGCGGGCGTCTGCGCCAGGCGCCAAGCCGAATCCAGCGTCCACGCCGCCTGGGTGTCGTCGTTGTCCACGATGGTGATGCCCGCGCTGTCGCTCACGATGACCGCATCGCGGGAGGCCGCGCCGCCGCAGCCGGCCAGGAGCAGCACCGCCCCGAGCGGAGCGAAGCAACGGTGGGAGGGCCGGCGGCGGCGCCGCACCCTGGTTCGGTGGCTCGGGAACGTGCTCATGGAATGTGGCTCCTCGCGTCGGATCAGTGCAGTCAACCGTATTCCCGGGGAGTCCGTATGGCAAGTTCGGCGCGGAAAACGGCGGGAAGGACGACAGGCGGTGGGGAGATCCCGTACCGAATCCATGGGGAGAAACCGTACAGGTCAGGGCCTTACGGCTCCCTTGACGCTCCGGGCCCAGCCCTGCAGGTTGTCGTGTCAGGCCTGACGGGTGCTCGCAGGCGGTGGGGCGAGAATGCATATTCACGCTTCGCTCATATGCCCGTGGTGACCGCGTCCGACGCGGAGGCCTAGGCCCTGGACATCGAGCGCCACAGGAAAAGTGCACGAAGGGAGGGTTACATGAATTCTGAGTCCCCTGCCGAGGTCGGCGCCCGCATGCACCACGAGTTGCTGCCCACGCGGGACATCTCGGTCAAGGCAAGAGCGTTCTCGACGCTGTTGGCGACCCAGCCGCCCAAGCAGGGCAGGACCTTCTTCGCCACCTTCATCTCCACGGGTCTCCACGCCGTGCTCGTCGCCGGCGTCGTGTGGGTGACGATGCGGGCAGCCGAAGAAGATGCGAGCGCCGAGGAGGTCCAGTTCGTGGAGCTGGTGGAAGAGATGGCGCCGCCGCCACCGCCCCCACCGCCCCCGGTGGACCAGCCCCAGATGCAGGACGTGGTCCGGGGCTTCCAGACGCTGTCGGTCCCCGACGTCGTTCCGCCCGACATCCCACCGCCCGGAGCCTTCACCATCTCGGAGGCCGACTTCACGGGTGAGGGGCTGGAGGGAGGCAGTGCAACCGGCAAGGACACGACGGTGGTGGTGGAGGTCAACAGGGAGGAGCCGGTCTTCACTCCCTACACCGTCGCCCCGGACCTGCGCAACCGTGATGAGGTGGGGCGCGCCCTCGAGCGCGAGTACCCGCCGCTTCTGCGGGACGCGGGCATCGGTGGTACGGTCGTCGTGTATCTCTTCATCGATGAAGAGGGAACGGTGCAGACCACGCGCGTGAACCAGTCCAGCGGTCACACCTCGCTGGACGAGGCGGCGCTCCGGGTCGGGAGCGTCATGCGCTTCTCCGCCGCCATGAACCGGGACAAGAAGGTCCCGGTCTGGGTGTCGCTGCCAATCACGTTCCAGGTTCGCTAACCAGAGCACTGCGCGGGAGCCGCACCGCGATCACCGCAACGTCCGCGGCAGTCTACCGGACGCGAAACACGCCTGAGGAGGGTTGTCGATTATGGGTGTTGATCTGATTCATCTTTGGGGAACGATGGGATGGTTCGCCAAGGGTATCGTGTATACCCTGGCCGTCATGTCGCTCTGGGCGTTCGCCGTCGCGATCCTGCGGTGGTGGGACTTCCGTCGCTCGAAGAAGGCGACGCTGAAGTTCTCGCCCGTACTGTCCGAGGCGATGAGCAACATGGACATCGCCGCCGCCGAGCGGGCGGTGGCCGACCACAAGCACAGCCACATGGCCGGCGCCTTCCAGGGCATCTTCCAGTCGCTGAAGTCCCACCTGGAGGACAAGACCCTGACGGCCGTCGAGGTAGCGGCTTCCAGCCGCATGCTCGAGCTCAACAAGCTGGAGCAGGTCGCCCGCTTCCGCCGCGGCCTGGGCGTGCTGGCGACCGTGGGTGCCACTGCGCCCTTCGTCGGCCTTCTCGGCACCACCATGGGCGTGGTCAACGCCTTCACGGGCATGGCCGAAATGGGTTCCGGCGGCCTGGGCGCCATCTCCGCCGGTATCGCCGAGGCCCTCATCACCACCGCCTTCGGCCTCTTCGTGGCCATCCCGGCGGTGTGGCTCTTCAACTTCTACCAGAACCGTGTCGAGCTGGTCCAGATGGAGATCGAGTACGGGAGCAAGGAGTTCCTGAACCTCCTCCTCGTCCTCGAGCAGCGTCTCGCTCGCGGTGAGACCATCGAGCTGGCGTCGACCGCACCGCAGGCGTAGCCAATCCAGGGGGTGCAACCATGTCAATGCAGGCTGGGCAGTCAGGGTCGATGAGCGACATCAACGTCACGCCCATGGTGGACGTGATGCTGGTGCTGCTCATCATCTTCATGATCGTGACGCCCACCGTCTTGGCCGGCTTCCAGGCCACGCTGCCGGTGGGCGACAATCTCAAGTCGCGCCCGGAGGAACAGGGAAGGGTGGAGATGGGGGTCGATGTCAGAGGGAACTACTATCTGGACAAGAAGCCGGTGGCGCGGGAGCAGGTCCCCGCGATGCTGACCCAGGCGTTCCGCGAGAGACCCCAGGACAGGGTGCTGTTCCTCAAGGCGGATGCGAATCTGCCCTACGAGGAGATCATGACGGTGATGAAGATCGCCCGGGACGCCGGTGCTCGCGTGCTCGCGGCCGTATCCGAGGCCCGAGGGCCCGCGGGCGAGGGAGGCTGACCTATGTCGATGACGCAGAGTTCCAAGGGGTCGATGGCGGACATCAACATGACGCCGATGATCGACATCCTCCTGGTGCTGCTCGTGATCTTCATCATCGCGCAGCCCATGCTCCAGCGCAGCGTCGATATCCAGCTGCCCCTCGAGAAGGAGGAGGAGCAGGAGGAAGAAGGCGTGTCGGCGGTGATCGTGCTGGAGATTCTGAACAACGGCTCGTACTTCCTCAACACCGCTCCGGTCGCGAAGTCCAGTCTCCGGGCCCGGCTGGTCGAGGTCTACAGCGCGCGGCCCGACAAGGTGCTGTTCGTGAAGGCCGAAGGTGGAGTGTCGTACGGCACGGTAGTTGACGCCATGGACCTCGCCCGCGGTGCAGGCGTGGAAGTGGTGGGTGCCGTGCTCCCGAAGGAAGGCGCATTCTGAGCCGAAGACGGATCCAACCGTCGCAGATCCTCAGGCCGGGCCCCTCTCCTCCCAGGAGAGGGGCCCGTTTGCTTGGGCGGGACCGTCCCAGGCCGACTTGTACCCCCCCCTGGACTGCCGTAGCTTGTTCGTAGCGGGTCCTTTCGACCCGCGCTGTTTCCAGCTTCGGGAGGACGCCCATGCGCCGCACCAGCCTCACCCTGGCCGCCCTTGCATGGCTCGGTGCATGCGGAGGCGAGGCCCCACCCCCGCCGCCGGCCGAGGAGCCCCCACCCACCCTGACCCGGGCTGATTCCGCCGAGATGGCGTTGGCGGGTTTCGACTCCACCGTCTACGACACCCTCCAGTGGGCGACCGAGGACGCCGCCGTCGAGCGGGGCGGCCTCGTCTACCGCGTCAGCTGCATGACGTGCCACGGGGAGGGCGGAGCCGGAGGTCGAGGGTTCATATTCGAGGGCGACACCCTGCGCCCGCCGCCCTTCACCGACGCCGGCTGGGCCTTCGCGAACGACCGCGTCGGACTCCGGCGCCGGATCTTCTCGGGTTCCGTCCTCGGAATGCCCTACTGGGGCCTGGTGGGCATGACGGAGAAGGACGTGGACGCCGTGGCCCGCTACATCACCGAGGTGCTGCGCTAGCCAGCGCCTCCATGCGGTAGCACCACTTCGGAGCGGGAGGGGCCGCCGCCTGGCGCTCCCTCCCCGCTTCCGGCTTGCCTCCGGGGGCGCTTCGCCCTAGAGTCCCCCGTTGTCGCTAGGCCCGCTCGACCATCACCCGCTTCTCTTCCAGGACCCCCCATGCGCATCGCGACCCGAAACACCGCCCTCTTGCTGCTTCTCGCATCCGCGGCCCTGTCCGCATGTGGGAAGGAGCCCCCCCCACCCGCCGAAGAGCCCGTGGAGGAGCCCACGATCGATCCCATCTACGACGTGGAGAATGCCAACGAGCAAGCTCCGGAGGAGTACAAGGTCCTCATGGAGACCTCCGCCGGAAACGTGGTCATCGCCGTCCACCGCGCCTGGGCGCCCGTGGGCGCCGACCGGTTCTACAACCTGGTCAAGCTCGGCTTCTACGACGATACGCGGATCTATCGCGTGGTCACGGACTTCATGGCCCAGTGGGGCTTCAACAGCGAGCCCCGGGTGAACGCAGTGTGGCGGAACTACCCCATCGCCGACGACCCCGTGACCCGCTCCAATGACCGCGGCACGCTGACCTTCGCCACCAGCGGCGCCAACGCGCGCACCACCCAGGTGTTCATCAACTTCCAGAACAACTACTTCCTCGACGAGTCGGGCTTCTCGCCCTTCGCCGAGGTGGTCGAGGGCATGGACGTGGCCACCCGGTTCCACGCCGGCTACGGCGACGGACCGCCCCAGGGCCAGGGCCCGAACCAGGCCCAGATCTTCTCGGACGGGAATGCCTACCTCGACGCCAGCTTCCCCGAACTCACCAAGATCATCAAGATGAGCATCCAGGAGGACGCGCCGCCGCCGGCCGGCTGACCGGACGGCACGGACCCCGGGAGAATCCGGGGGCCTGACCGCCTCCGGATTTCAGAAGCAGATC
>JBFYZE010000412.1:0-9330 GCA_041309665.1 Gemmatimonadales bacterium
AGCGCCGTCTCCGCGGGGACCCGGTCCAGGACCACGGCGCCGTCCCGCACGATCCGCAGGTTCTTCAGGTCACCCTCGGGGAGCGTCCCCCCCGCCATGGCGATCGCCCCGACCAGGGAGAGCGTCGGGTCCACCGCGTAGATACCCGGGAGGTTCACCTCCCCCAGCACGTGGACCCGGCGGAGCGGCGTGATGCGGATCGAGGGGTTCCTCAGCTCGCGTGCGTAGCCTTCGAGCAACTCCCGATGGACTCCCTCCCAGCTTCGCCCGCCGGCCTGGAACTCGCCGAGGAGCGGCACCACGAGCATCCCCGCCGCGTCCACGTGGAAGTCCCCCGAGAGCTCCCCCTCCCGCCAGATCTCCACCCGGATCACGTCTCCCGAGCGCAGGATGAGCGACGAGGGGTCCAGAGTCGCCTGGGCTTCGACGGGACCCGGAGCCTGCACGGCGGCCCAGAGGGCGAACAGGACCAGCTTCCCGACGGTGCCGGCCGCGGCGGCGCCTTCGGGTTTCACTTCTCCACCTGGCCGGTGAGGAGGACGGGAACGTTCCGGATCAGGATGGCCAGATCCCCCGCCAGGGAATGCCTGCGCACGTATTCGAGCTCGACCTCCACGCGGGCCGGGTACTCGGCCCGACCTTTTCCCTGGGCGGTCCAGGGACCGAAGATCCCGGGCCGAATCGACAGCAACTCCTCGACATGATCCCCGTACCAGGCAAGCTCCGCCTGCACGATGGGGCGGGGACCCACCAGCGACATGTCTCCCACCAGCACATTCAAGATCTGGGGAAGCTCGTCGAGGTGCGTGTAGCGGAGCGCCCGCCCCACCGGCGTGATCCGGGGATCATCGGTCCTCCGCAGCTTGAACCCGTTGGCGCGGTACCGCGCACCAAGCTCGGGGTTCTCCTCCAGCCAGGACTCCGCGTCCTCCACCATGGTGCGGAGCTTCCAGCAACGGAACGGTAGCCCTCCCTTCCCCACCCGCTCGTGACCGAAGAACACCGGGCCCGGCGAGGTGAGTCTCACAAGGAGCGCGAGAGCCAGGAGGATGGGGAGCGCGACCAGGAGCAGGACGCCGGACGCTAGGATGTCGAACGCTCGCTTCACGGCGCCGGGTTCACGGCGGAGGGATCGTGGGACCTGGGAACGTTGAAGTCTAACGGAGTGATGAGCCCCCTGTCCAAGGGGGTTCAGCCGCGCTCCGCCGCGCCGGCGAGCACGCCCAACGTGGCGCGAGCGGCCTGGTCCCAGGAGAAGCGTCGCCGGATCTCGGCGTCTACCGCGGTGGCGGAGCCTCCCCTGCGATCTGCGGCCTGGCGCAGCGCGTCCCCCCAGGCCCCTGGATCGTCCAGCGGAAGGACGAGGGCCACCCCCGGCAGCAACTCCCGGGACACGGCGGTGTCGCCCGCGAGCACCGGGGCGCCGCACCCCGCTGCCTCCAGCGGCGGCAGCCCGAAGCCCTCGGCCAGGGAGGGCCACAGGAGCGCCGCACAGTTCCGGTAGAGCCACCGCAGCTCTTCGTCGGAGACGGTGGGGAGCGCGACCAGCCGGTCTCCCACACCCAGAGCGACGGCTCGCCTGGCCAGCCCTTCAGGAACGGTTGGCCCCACCCCGATCATGACCATGCGCAGCGCCGCCGCCGTCCCATCGGCCCCCGGCGGGATGCGCCGGGCCGCCTCGGCCACCGCTTCCAGCGCCAGCGCCAGGTTCTTGTGCCGCTTGTCCGGCGCCACCGTGAGGGCGAAGGGACGCAGTCCGCCCCAGCGCGACTCCAGCCCGACCGGGTCCGGAGGGAACGGCGGCAGGAACGCCTCGGAAACGCCGTTGTGCACCACCGTGACCTTTCCCGCCGCTCCGGGCACGAACGCCTCCAGCGCCTCGGCGGTGGCCCGGGAGATGGCGACGACCCGCGAGGCCCGCGCCACCGCTCCCCGGAGGAGCGTCGCGCCGGCCCACCGCTTCCAGGCGGGAAAGCCCCGGGGGGCCTGGAAGTGGATGAGGTCGTGGACCGTCACCACCGCAGGCTTCGGGCACCCTGCCAGCGGGACGTCATAGTGGGGGAAGAACGTCACGTCGCAGCGTCCCGCTCCTGGGCTCCGGCCGAACCAGGACAGCTGTGCCCGGAGGGAGTAGGGACCCGCATCCAGGGGGTGCACCGATGCGACGCCGCGGGTGTCCGTGTGGGCGAGCCACGGCTCCAGCTCCTCCGGCCTGCCCACGAATCGCACGGCGTCCACTCCCGGGGAGGTGAGCCAGCGCTCCGAGAGCTCGCGCACGTACCGGCCGATCCCGCCTCGGCGCAGGAGCCGCGCGTCCACCAGGATGCGCACAGGTACCCTCAGGGAAGGGGCGGCGTCTGCCCGCCGTTGGTGCTGCCGAGCGCACCGTCCACGATGGCTCGCACCCGGGGCAGGTCGCCGCGGGTGAGATATCGGGCCAGGAGCACGAAGCGCGTGGCATAGAAGCGGACCAGGAAGGGGATCCGGCGCGTCAGTGGGAAGTGGTGCCGCATGACCCACCTCCGGTTCCGGTCACGTTGGCGGATCTGGAAGGGCGACGGTTCGGATCCCGGTCCAGGGACCTGGTGGAAGACGCGCGCCGCCGGCTGATAGAGCATGCGGTAGCCGGCCTCGGCGAACCTGAGGGAGAGCTCCGCGTCCTCCACGTAGGCGAAGAGCTCCTCCTCGAATCCACCCACGCGGCGCAGCGCCTCCGCCGACAGCAGGCAGCAGCAGCCTGTCATGAACGTCACCTCCCTCGATCCGCCGTCCCCTGCCGGGTCGCTGTCGGGCTCACCCTCACGCCAGTGAAGCCCCAGCCCCCTCAGCGGGGAGAAGTGCCCGCCGGCGTACCAGATGCGGTCGGGGTCATGGTGGTAGAGGATCTTGGGCACCACACCGGCCACGCTGCTCCCTCCTGACACGGCCGCGTCCACCAGGTGCCCCACGCACTCCGGCTCCACCTCGGCGTCGTTGTTCAGGATGAGCACGTAGTCGGCGCCGCGGGAAAGGGCCCACTCGATCCCCCGGTTGTTCCCGCCGGCATACCCCACGTTCGACCCGAGCTGGTGGAAGTCCACCTCGGGGAACGCATCCCTCAGCCGCTCCCCGGATCCGTCGTGCGAGCCGTTGTCCACCAGGAGAACACGCAGCTCCGGCAGCTCGACGCGTCGGAGCGAGGCAAGGCAGGCACGGCTCACCTCTTCGTCGCACCAGTGGAGCACCACCACGGTGACGTGTGGCACGTTCAGTGATCCCCCGCGGGACGAACGCCGCTCGCGAGAACGTGACTCAGCTCACGACGCATTTCCGCGTCGAAGCGCTCCCGGCCGAACGTGGCGGCACGGCGGCGGCAGGCCACGGACAGATCGCCCATCCCGTCCACCGCTCGCACGCCGGCGAGGAACGCTTCGGGGGTCGCCTCCGACACGAGCACCCCCGTCTCGCCGTCCGCGACCGTCTCGCACGCCCCTCCCCGACCCAGCGCCACCACCGGCCGCCCGCCCGCCTGCACCTCCACCGGGAGGATCCCGAAGTCCTCCACGCCGGGGAAGAGGAAGGCCCTGGCCTTCCGGACCAGCCCGACCAGGTCGCTCTGTGACACCGTGCCCACGAACCGCACCGTTGGGCCGGCCAGCGCCTGGAGCCTCCGGCGCTCGGGCCCGTCCCCGAACACCACCAGGGGAAGCCGTCCCAGGTTGGCGGCCTCGACCGCCACGTCCACGCGCTTGTATCCCACGAGCCGCCCCCCTGCCAGGTAGTACTCCCCTTCACCGTCGGGCTCCGCGAAGGCCTCCACGTCCACCGGCGGGTAGACCACGGTGCTCTCCCGCCCGTAGATGCGCAGGATGCGCTCCGCGACGAACCGCGAGTTGGCCAGGAATCGGTCCACGCTCGCGGCGGCGGCCAGGTCCCTCTCGCGGAGCCACTCCAGGAGGGGCCCCCTCAGCCCCCACGCCCCGCGGTGCCGGTACCCCTTCGCCAGGTCCCACACGTAGCGGGGCGGCGTGTGACAATAGCAGACGTGCACCGCGCCGTCGGGGACGCGCACGCCCTTTGCGTAGGCGTGGCTGCTGGACACGACCAGCTCCACGTCGCCCAGGTCGGCTCGGCGCCAGGCCTGCGGCATGAGCGGGAGCAGCTCCCGGTAGTAGCGCCCCGAACCGGGAAGGCGGTCGAGCCAGGTCGTGCGGATGTCGCGTCCGGCGAAGGCTTCCCGCACCCGCTGCCCGGGCGCGTAGACCAGCGTGTGGATGGGCGCGTCGGGGAAGAGCCGGGCGAGGGACGCGAGCACGCTCTCCGAGCCACCCCACCCCACGAGCCACTCGTGGACGAGGGCGGTGCGGGGAGCGGTGCGGGTCACAGGCGCCTCGAGGGCAGGATGGCGGGGGACTCAGATGAGGAGGGTCGTGTCCCAAGATATTGTGGCGCCGGGGGGCGGGCCAATCGCGCGCCCGGCGGCGCATTCCTGGCCAATGCGCCCCTTCCGTGGGCCGCACGGAGTGGCCAGCTTCTTCCGACGATGCGCTCCCTCCATTCCTGCTCCGCATTGTGCCTGGTGGCGGCCTGCGCCCAGTTGGCCCTCGCCCCACCGGCATCTCCTCAGGCGACGGCCTACGTGCCCACGCTGGATCCCGCCTATGCGGACCTGGATGCCCTGGTCGCATCAGGGTTGGTGAGCGGGCTCATCTCGGGACAGCGTCCGTATTCCCGGGCCGCGTTCGCCCGGGCGGCGGAGGAGGCGCGGGCGCGGCTGCAGGGCGAGGACGGCACGGGCGCCCAACACCCCGCTCCCGAGCCACGCTTCCTGGAGGCGCTCGAGCGGTTGGAGGCGCGCTTCGTCTCCGCGCACGGGGCCCCCGGTTCCCCCGTCCGAGGTGCCACGGCGGATGCGTCCTGGGTCGACTCGCCCTCACGAGCCATAAGGGCGCGCTACGAAGGCGTCCCCGAACGCATCGACGCCGACCTGAACCCCCTCCTCCAGCGGAACCAGGGGAGGGAGGTTTCGGACGGGGGCACGCTGGCCGCCGAGGCGTGGGGCGACATCCGCCTGGGCTCCCGCTTCGCCGCCGCGGCGCACCCCCGGGTCTGGCTCGCGGCACCCCCCGGCGGCGGCACCGAGGCCGCAGCGACCCTGGTCCGCGGCTACGCCCGGGGCCTCTTCGGCAACCTGTCCGTGGACGTGGGGCGCAACACCTTCACCCACGGCCATGCCCGTGCGCTGGGGGTGGCCCTCTCCGACAACGCACGTGGGCTGGACATGGTCCGGCTGTCCATGGAGCGCCCCGCCCGGCTTCCCTGGATCCTCCAGCACCTGGGCCCGGTAGCGTTCGCCGGGACGCTGGCGACCCTGGGCGACGACCGGGACAACGCCGGCGGCATGTTGGTCGTGTGGGAGGCCTCGATCCGCCCCCACGGCAACCTGGAGGTCGGGCTGACGCTCCTGAACCAGCAGGGCGGCGCCGGTGCGCCCACGGGGAGCCTGGGCGACCGGATCCTCGACGCGTTCTTCCTCGGGAAGCGGATCGCGCGGCCCTTCTCGTCCTTCCCCCGGGACCCGGAGTTCTCCGACAAGCTGGTCGGCATCGACGCCCGCCTCACGCTCCCCGGACCGAGGCTGGAGTTCTACGCGGAGGGCGTCACCACCGACGACCACGACCTCTTCTTCCTCCGGCCACGCGAGGCATTATGGACCGAGGCGGCGTGGACCGGCGGCGTGCGGGTCTTCGGGCTGGGCGAGGACGGCAGGGTGGACCTCTGGGCCGAGGGGGGCCGTAACGGGGTCCGCCCCTACACCCACCACCAGTACACCAGCGGCCTGACGCTGGACCGGAGGATCCTGGGGAGCCCGCTGGGGCCCCTGGCGACCGGCTTCCAGGGTGGGGTGGACTGGACCGGGACACAGGACCGCGTGTCGGCAGCGGGCGCCTGGGAGCGCTACCACGGAGACGAGTACTACCGCCTCTACGACGCTCCCATGGAATGGCTCCTGGAGACCGACAATCCCGACGAGATCCGAGTCCGCGCCACCCTCGACTGGGTCCACCGGCCCGCCGTCATCGGGATCCGCACCACCGTGCGCCTGGGGTACGAGCACGTGAGGCGGTTCGACTTCACCGACCGGAACCGCTCGAACTTCCTGGCTCAAGTGGGGGTGGGGTGGGTGTGGTAGAGGTCCCCTACCCCTTCACGATCCACTGCCCGCCGCCGGGACGGCTGGCGGCGGCCCTCGCCTCCGGGACGTGCGCCGTGGCGTTGCGGGCGTCCACCACGATCCCGGCGAGCCGCACCACGCGCGCGTAGTCCAGGCTCGAGTGGTCGGTGACGATCACCACCGCGTCGGCGCCCGAGAGCGCAGCGTCGGTGAGCGCCACCGACTTCATCTCCGCGCCGTTCTCCTTGATGACGGGCACGTACGGGTCGTGGAAGTCCACGTGGGCCCCGTCGGCCTCCAGCAGGCGGATCACGTCGAGCGCCGGCGACTCACGCAGGTCGTCGATGTCCTTCTTGTAGGCGACGCCCAGGATGAGGACGTGCGAGCCGTTCACCGACTTCTTCGCACGGTTGAGCGCCTCGCGCACCTTCCCCACCAAATAGAGCGGCATCTCGGCGTTGATCTCGGAGGCCAACTCGATGAAGCGCGTCTTGTAGTTGAGCGTGCGCATCTTCCACGACAGGTAGTGCGGGTCGATGGGGATGCAGTGCCCGCCGAGCCCCGGGCCGGGCGTGAACTTCATGAACCCGAAGGGCTTGGTGGCGGCGGCGTCGATGACCTCCCACACGTTCACGCCGAGCCGGTCGGAGATGATGGCCGTCTCGTTCACGAGCCCGATGTTCACCGCCCGGAACGTGTTCTCCAGGATCTTGGTGAGCTCGGCGGCCTCCGCCGAGGACACGGCCACCATGGTGTCGATGAACCGCTCGTAGAGCGCCTTCCCCACCCGGGCGCACTCGGGGGTGATCCCGCCGATGACCTTGGGCGTGTTCTTCGTCTGCCAGGTGGGGTTCCCCGGGTCCACGCGCTCGGGGCTGAAGCAGAGGAAGAAGTCCTTTCCCACCTTCATCCCCCTCGCCTCCAGGGCGGGGAGCATGATCTCCCGGGTGGTCCCGGGATAGGTGGTGGACTCGAGCACGATGAGCTGCCCCGGCCGGAGCGCCGCCGCCACCGCCTCGGTGGCCGCCAGGATGTACGACACGTCCGGGTCACGGGTCTTGGACAGAGGTGTAGGGACGCAGATGGAGATGCCGTCGCATTCGGCCAGGCGCGACATGTCCGTCGTGGCGCTGAAGAGCCCGGCCTCCACCAGGGGGGCCCACACCTCGGAGGGCACGTCCTGGATGTGGGAGCGACCGGCGTTCAGCCCCTCCACGACCCTGGCGTTGACGTCGAAGCCCAGGACGCGGATCCCGGCGCGGGCGACCTCCATGGCGAGGGGAACCCCGACGTACCCCAGACCGATGATCCCGAGGGTGATGTCTTCGTTCTGGAAGCGCTGCAGGACGCTGGAGGACATGGGACCGGAGGGTGCGGGAAGGATGGTTCCGGCGTGGAACTCGAGCCGCAAGAATATGTCAGACCACGGGATCCGCTAGAAGCCCCACCAGAGCCGGACCAGAGCCGCCCGGTTCCACGCCCGGGTCCCCTCCAGGTGGCCGAAGTTCCACGCGCGCTCCACGCCGGCCCTCACCTCCACGCCCGCCGAGCCTCCCGCGGCGTCGAGGGCCCACACCCCCTCCCACCGGAGCCGTCTCTCGTCCGGCACGCTCCGGACGAGGCGAAGGGCGTCCCGGTCCGTGGTCGAGCGGCGCCAGATGTCGCCGTTCCGCCGCTCGAGGGAGAGGGTCCCCTCGATCCTCCACCCGCGGCTCGGGGCGTCGTATCCGTAGCGGACCGCGGCCCCCTGGGCGTCGGGCCCGAGGGCCGAGCCCAGGAGGAGGCGATCCACCGTCAACCCGGAGCGCACGTGGCTGTGGCGGTAGAAGCGGGGGCCCAGCGCGCTTCCCTCGAGCGCCAGGGCATGTCGCCCTGATTCTCCGAGCCGTGGAGCCGCGATGCTCACCCTGTAGCCGGCGCTGGACACGAGCGAGAACGTCGGGTACCGGCGGTTCACGTAGGTCAGGGCGCCCTCGCCCAGCAGCACCAGCCGCTCGCGCCGGTAACGGACCGAGACGCTCCCCAGCTTCTCCGAGAACACCTTGTTCTCGTCTCCCGCGCCCGCCCTCCCCTCCCTGTCAAGCACGGTGAGGCCTACGTCGAAGGCGGGCGAGAGACGCGCGCCGAAGAGCGCACCGAAGAGCCTGGCATCGGGGTCCCCATCCGCGGTGGCCACGTCGGCGGCGAAGGCGGAGAAGTCCAGGTCTCCCAGGACGTGGAGAGAGAGCGGTCGGTCGGTGGAGATGCGGACCATGTCGAGGGGCGGGCCGTTCCTGCTCAGAAGCAGGGAGGTGCCGTCCGCCTGGGTCCATGCCGCATCGCGCCCGGCCTGCAACGCCACCGTCCCGAGCACGAGGCGGGCGTTCAGCGCCTCGACCCCGCCACCGCTGCGGCCCGGCTTCTCCCCTCCGTAGCTCCCCTCCGACGCGCGGTATGCGCCGCTCAGGGCCAGCCTCCCGGAGAGCGGCACGTCCAGCCGAACCACGGCGGCGAGCCCCCTGCGGTCGGGGTACGCCCGCCCGCCGCGTCCGCTCCAGAGCGGGTTGAGAACGGCATCGAGGCCGCCGAGCCCGTTGTCGGGATAGGCGAGTCCGGGGCTCCTCCCGCCGCCGGCCTCGAGCTCGAGCTGCGCCGACGGCCCGTTGGCTTCGGCGCCGCCGAACCGGTCGTCCAGCCCGTCCAGGATCCGTTCGAGGTCCTCGCGGGCGGTGGCGCTCAGGTCCTCCCGGGCCGCCAGCCTCGCCCGTGCCTCCCCGGCGATCCATGCGGCCCTCTCCCGTGAGTAGGGAGCGATGGCCGAGCCCCCCCGGGGTGCCAACCCAGCCGCCTCGAGGCGCTCCAGGTCGAGGTACACCCCGTCCAGCGGAGGGAGCGTGGCAGCCTGCTGGGCGGCGGCCGGCGCAGCGGTCGCCAGAAGCCCTGCGACGACGAGTACGGCAGCCCTCAACGCCCGCTCCCCTCCCCCTCCACCTTCCGCACCGTCACCTCCAGGGCCCAGGCGTCCACCCCGCCCTCCGTCTCCAGGTGGTGCTTCAGCGCGGAGCGCAGCGCGCCGTCGGCGCCGTCCCGCGCCACCAGCAGCACGGCGTTGGCCTTGCTGTCGTGGAGCGCGTGGCGGAGCGCAGCCTGTCCGCCGAAGAGCGGGAGCGCGCCCAGCGACGCCCGGGCCACCGCCG
>JBFYZE010000413.1:0-3461 GCA_041309665.1 Gemmatimonadales bacterium
CGCGCGCGCCAGCCGCGCGCCGCCGCCGCCGCCCACACGAGGCCCAGCGTGAGGGCGAGGCCCCCACACGCGCGCAGCAGCAGCGGCCCCAGCGACGCATACGAGTAGGGCGTCACGGCCAGCCCCAGCGCGCCCAGGACCGCCGGAGGCTCCACGCCCACGGCCATCACGACGACCAGCGCCACCAGAGTCAAAAGGAGCGCGGCAGCCGCTGGGAGCCGGATGCGGAGCAGCAGGTCGGCAGCGGCCACCAGCGGGAGGGCCGCCATCGCCAGGACGAGGAGGAGGGCCGAGTACCACCCGGCGAAGCGGAGGTCGAAGCCGGAGAGGAGGGCGGCCACGGCCCAGGTGTAGGCCGCGGACGCCCCCACCCAGGCCGCCATGGCCACCGTCTTTCCGGCGGCGTATTCCCACGGCGACAGCAGGTCGAGGACCAGGAGCCGGTCGAAGGAGAGGCCCCGGTCGGCTGAGAGGCCCGGGCCGAAGGACGCGGCATACGCGGCGAGGTAGCCCAGCACGAGGAACCCCTCGGAGGAATCGGACTGCCAGCGCCCCACGGCGTACGTCACAAGGAGGATGCCGGCACCCAGGAGCGTGCCCCGGGCGCGAAGGGAGCGCAACACCTCCAGCCGGGCGAAAGCCAGGGCGCGCCTCACGGCTCCCCCGGCTCCAGCCGGACCACCGGCCCGCCCGTGAGCGCCTCGGGGACCACCTGGTTGGTGGCCACCACCACCACGCGCGTCCGGGCCAGCCTGCCCAGGCGGTCGGCCAGGAGCTCCTTCCCCTCCAGCGACAGGTGCTCGAAGGGCTCGTCGAGGAACACGTGGTCCCGCCCGTTGGAAAGCACCGCGTCCAGGATGAGCCGCTTCTCCTCCCCGGTGGAGAGTTGCTCCGCGGTCACCGCCGGCTTGGCGAAGGGCGGCGTGAGCCCGGGGATCTCCCGCTCCGGCAGCCCCAGGCGCGCCACCATGGCCTGCCACTCGGAGACCCGCGTCCCCGGCGGGAGGCGCATGTCCGGGTGGTAGTAGGAGCGGCCCGGAGCGGGGCCGCCCTCCCCGCCGTGGCGCACGGCGCCGGCCGCAGGCGGTTCGAGCCCTGCCAGCACGCGGAGCAGCGTGGTCTTCCCGCCGCCGTTCTCCCCCACCAGCCAGGCCACCGAGCCGGGCCCGTGATCGAGGTCGAACCCCTCCACGATGACACGCCGGCCCCGGCGCACGGTGAGCGCTGCGGCTCGGAGCCGTGGGAAGGCCGGGCTCACGTCCCGCCCCCGGCAGGGATCGGGCAGCGGTACCACCGCTCGTCGTCGGCCACCGCCACCACCTCGCCGCGCTCCGGAAGCCAGGCGAAGGGACCCACGTTCACGGGGAAGATCCACGAAGCCAGGTAGTTCATGTCGGCATCCACTCGGACCAGTGCCTTCTCCCACGTGTCTCCGGACATGCGTCCGGTGCGCGTAAGGTACAGGATTCCGCCGCCCGCAGCGTCGGGGGAGGCCTCCAGCACCGGGGTCAGCAGGCGCCTCATCGCCTCGTCGGCGAAGGGCGGCTCGGGCCGGTAGCCTACGGCGCTACGCACCCCTTCGGGGAGAGGCGTGGCCACGTCCCGGATCGCCGGAGCTCCGCCGCCCTCCGGCGGGAGATCGAGGAGGTGCGAGCGCGGCACCAGGAACTGGTGTGCGACGATCACCCGCCCACCCCGCGCCCGCTCCAGCACGGTGGCATTGGCCAGCGCCTTGAGCTGGATCGCAGCCTCGTGCACGGGGCGGATCCCCATGCCGACCCTCTCCTCGCCCACGACGCGGTAGAGGATCTCCGCGTGCGTGGGCGCCAGCGGCACGGCGCTCACCAGCCACGCCTCCCCGTCGCGGAGAACGCGGTGCGGCGCGAAGCCCAGCGGGAGCGAGCCCCGGGGCAGGCCCTGCAGGTCCAGGAAGGACAGGCGCGCCCGCCCCCGGTCGGCCACCGCCAGGAGCGTGTCGCCCACCAACTCCACGTCCACCGGCTCGACCAGCGCCGCCGGCCCCTCCTCCTCCCAGCGCACCCGCGCGCGGGCCACCAGGTCGTGGCCCAGGAGGAGGATCTCCCGGTCGCCGTCGGCGATGACGGCCAGGAGGGAGTCGTTCACGGCCTTCAGGCGGACCACCGACGCCGGCGGCCCGGCGATGTCCACCACCGCGCACGCCAGCACCGGCGAGCGGTCCGGGAAGTCGTCGATGTAGACACCCTCCGGGCCGTCGGCGGCGCAGGCGGCCAGGAGGAGGAGCGGGGAGACGACGGCTGATCGCATGGGGTTCAGGGTTCAGGTTGGACTTCTGGGTGGTTGTTGCGTCAGCACGGCCTTGAAGGAGGTAGAGAAATGCGGGTGCCGGGGAACGGACGGACTGGGAGACGGGAAGGGCCGGGTGGCACCCCGAGCGCCGGATGGGAACCTATGCGGTGTAGGGTGCGGATCACCAGAACTTGAGCCGGCCGATGGTGCAGCCGACCCACGAGGCGCCGCACTCGATGTCGGACATGACTCCGAGTGAGCCGCCGCCGAACTGGTACCCGTCGGCGAGGCACGTCTGGTAGTCCCCCGTGCAGCTGGCCGAGACTTCGCTCGGCACCGCCGCCACGAGGGCGAGGGAAAGCGCCCACACCACGATCTTCAGATTGCGGAACATGGTTCCTCCTTTCGCGACCGCCGCCGTCTCCCCGGGTATTCCGCGGGATCCGTTGTGGCCGGAACCACGTTCGCCCGTCGGACGCGGCGGGCCCATGTCTGGATGGGACTTCGTGCGGCCGGGAGGCCATGACGCGCGACCGGGGGCGGTGCAGCGGGGGCGCAGCGGATGCGCCGCTCCCCCGACGCCCTCCCGTTCAGAGACCCTGGGCGGTGCCTTCCAGGAGGGCGATGCGGCGCTGCATGGTGCTCTTGAACCGCTCGTCCACCGGGAGCCGGTCGGGCACGGCCAGCCCGCGCCGGTACATGGCCAGCGCCGCCTCGTTCTTCCCCTGGTACCGGTACGTCTCGCCCAGGTCGAGGTAGAAGAGCACCATCCCCGGATCCCCGGCCATGGCCCGCTGGATGTGCTCCTCGGCCAGCTCCCATTTCGCCTGCCCCAGCATGTCGCCCCGGAGGAACATACGGGCCAGGATCCGCTTCACCCTCGGCAGGCGCGCCACCTCCTGGTGCAGCTTGCCCCGGACGTGGTTGCCCAGGGGATGGTCGGGGTGCTCGGCGAGGAGCTTCCCGGTGAGCTGCCAGGTCTCCTCGGCCAGGCCGACCACCGTGCGGGCGCCGGGCTCTGCCAGGGCGCGTCGGCCGCGGGCGGCTGCGGCCCACGCCATGGCCTCGGCGTCGTCGGGGCGGAGCAGGAGGAGCGCCCTGCCCTGGGCGTCGGCCTCCTGCAGCCAGTGCCGGCGCGTGTCGGCGTCGGCGCCCATGATTCCGAGGCCCAGCGCCGCTCGGGTGGCCCGCCA
>JBFYZE010000414.1:0-11854 GCA_041309665.1 Gemmatimonadales bacterium
AGGCGGCGGCGGTCGTACCGCGAGGCCGAGCCTGGCGGTCAACTTCTACGATCCCAGGGGCGTGCCGCTCCCGGATGCGCCGCCGCCGGCGGCCACGGCTACGGACCCCGTCGCCGCGCTCGTCGCCGAAAACCGCCGGCTCGGCGTCCAGCCCGACTGGCACACCACCCAGCCGCGCTGGCGCCACGACGACGACATCCCGACGGCCGTGCTGATCCGCGCGCTGCAGGCCGTGCACCCCGGCGACCCCGGCGACCGGGCGGCATGAGCACGGCGGCCGCGGCACGCGCATCGCCGTGCGCGCGATCTCCGGATTTCCCCTGACCCAGCCCCACCCTCGCCTCTCACGCTGATATCTTTCCGCCCATGCTCCTCCCCGTCCTCGCCATCCTGCAGCTCGCTGCGTCGGGCCCGGGCTCGCTCCCGAGCGACTCGGTCTACAACGCCCGCGAGGGCCGCACCTCCGTGCGCGTCCCGTTCCTCGAAGCGGAGGCCGCGGCGGATCTCGTCGTGGACGGCGTCCTCGACGAGGAGGCGTGGCGGCGCGCGGCCATCCTCACCGGCTTCTCCCAGTACCAGCCGGTGGATGGGCGTCCCTCCCCCGACTCCACCGAGGTGCGGGTGTGGTACACCCGCGACGCGATGTACTTCGGGGTGCGCGCCTTCGAGCCCCACGGCGACGTGCGCGCGACGCTGGCGGAGCGGGACAAGGTGGACTCCGACGACAACGTGGAGATCCACCTGGACACGTACAACGAGCGCAACCGCGCCTTCGTGTTCATCGTGAACGCGCTCGGGGTGCAGGCCGACGGCACGAAGAGCGAAGGGGGCGGCTGGATTCCCGGCGCCAACGTCATGCCGGGGCAGAACGACCTGAGCGCCGACTTCCACTGGGACTCCCGGGGCCGCCTCACCGCCGACGGCTACGAGGTGGAGATCCGCATCCCCTTCAGCGCCCTGCGCTACCCGACGAAGTCGGTGCAGGACTGGGGGATCCAGATCCAGCGCAACGTCCAGCACCGGGGCGCCCAGGACACCTGGACCCCGGCGGTACGGGCCTCGGCGTCGTTCATCGGCCAGCAGGGCACCCTGGTGGGCCTCACCGGGATGCACCACGGGCAGGTGGTCCAACTCAACCCGGAGCTCACGAATACGGTGAAGGGCGCTCCCTCCTCGGCGGGTGGCGGGAGCGGCGGTGCCGGCGGCTGGAGCTACCGCTCCGACCCCGAGCTGGGTGGCAACGTGCGCTGGGGCGTGGGGAGCAACTGGGTGCTGAACGGGACGGTGAAGCCCGACTTCAGCCAGGTGGAGGCCGACGCGACCCAGATCGCGGCCGACGAGCGCTTCGCTCTCTTCTACGCCGAGCGGCGCCCCTTCTTCGTGGAGGGCGTGGACCAGTTCAACGCCCCCAACACGCTGGTGTACACGCGCACCATCGTGCACCCCGAAGCGGCGCTGAAGCTCACGGGGAAGGTGGGGCGGACCGACGTGGCGGTGCTCTCCGCGCTGGACGCCAAGGGAACCACGCCCGACGGCGGGCGCCCCATCGTCAGCGTTGCCCGGCTGCGCCGGGGCTTCGCCGGACAGTCCACCGCGGGCCTCCTCTACAGCGAGCGGGTGGGTGGGGGGCGCGCCAACCGGGTCGGGGGCGCCGACGTGCGCCACGTCTTCGGCGGCATGTACTTCGCCCAGGCCCAGGCGGTGCTGGGCCGCACCACCCAGGGCGGCGCCACCGAGACGGCGCCGCTCTGGCAGCTCCTGGTGGACCGCACCGGCCGGAGCTGGGGGTTCAACTACAACTTCACCGGGATCGGCGAGGGCTTCGCCACCGACAACGGGTTCGTGCCGCGCACCGGCATCATCCAGCCCAGCGCCGCCAACCGCTTCACCCTCTACGGCCCCCCTGGTGCGCTGGTGCAGGCGTGGAACATCTTCGCCCGCTGGGAGGGCATCTGGGACTACGCCGGCTTCTTCGACGGCGAGGGGATCCTCGAGAGCCAGCTCATGCTCAACAACATGCTCTCGCTGCGCGGCGGGTGGAGCGTGATGGTGAGTCCCAGGCTGGCCAGCTACGCCTTCGAAGCCGAGGACTACGCGCGGCTCTCCACCGGGACGACGGACGCGCCGCGGCCCTTCGTGCCCTCCGACCGCATCGGCTCGTTCACAACGCAGGTCAACGCGTCCACGCCCCAGTACTCGACGTTCTCCGCCTCCGTGGGGATGGCGGTGGGCAACGACGTGGACTTCCTGGAGACGTCCAGGGTGCGCCGCCTGGACTACAATGCCAGCGTGGACGCGCGGCCCACGCAGCAGATGCGCATCGGCGCCACCTACCGGAGCACGTCGTTCCACCGCAGGAGCGACGACGTGCGCACCGCCACGACGCGCATCCCCCGGCTCAGGGTGGAGTACCAGGTCACCCGCGCCCTCTTCCTGAGGATGGTGGCCCAGTACACGGCCACCGAGCGCCTCCCGCTGGCGGATCCCCGCACGGGGCAGGTCCTCCTGGTCCGCGGCGCCGACGGGACGCTGGCGCCTTCGGAGCGCACCGCCTCCAACGCGCTGCGCGCCGACTGGCTCTTCTCGTACCGTCCCTCGCCGGGGACGGTGTTCTTCGTCGGCTACGGCAGCACGCTCGCCGAGCGTGATCCGCTGGCCTTTCGGAGCCTCGACCGCACCGACGACGCGTTCTTCGTGAAGGTGAGCTACCTGTTCGACGCGCTGGGCGGGCGCTGAGGCGTAGGCAGGGACTCAGAGGTCGGTCGCGCGGCACTCCCTGGAGCGCCCGATCACTTGCCGCTGGACTTCCCAATCGGACTCCTGTCCCACCTCGCGCTGGTCACAGCGCCGGAAGAACTCCGCCGGCTCCTGATCACTCCAGCGTGGGGCCCGGTCGATGGAGGTGTCGTCGGGCATCGAGGGCCGGCCTCCGTCCGGCTGCGGGACTCCGGATCCCTGATCTGACGTCATCCCGCCACCCTGCGAGCCCGACTTCTGGAACCCGTCTGCTCGCTCCATGGGCGTATCTTCGCCAGTGCCCCCGCCAGCGCCTCCTGCGCGACTTCCGTATCGTGGGCCGCTTGGGCGCGGAGCCAATACCCGTTGGACAGCCCGAAATAGCGGCAGAGACGCAGGTCGGTGTCCGCCGTGATCGAGCGCCGTCCGGCCACGATCTCGCCGATGCGCTGGGCGGGTACGCCGATCTCCTTCGCCAGCCGGTACTGGGAGATCTCCATCGGCTCGAGGAACTCCTCGCGGAGGAGCTCGCCGGGGGTGACCGGTGTGAGTCGTGTCATGGGGGCTCCGTTCCTCAATGGTAGTCCACGATCTCCACGTCCTCCGGCCCCGCCGCCGTCCAGCGGAAGCAAACGCGGTACCGGTCGTTCACCCTGATGCTGTGCTGCCCCGCCCGGTCCCCTTTCAGAGCCTCCGGCCGGTTCCCGGGCGGGATCCGGAGATCCTCGAGGGTGCTGGCGATCTGGAGTTGCCGCAGCTTCCGCCGCGCGACCCGCTCGAATACCTCGAACCGCTTCACCCTGCGCCCGGCGGCCAGCGCCAGTGTGTCCGGGTCAGTGAACGAGACGATCATGTGAATAGTAACGTAAGACGTGATTAACGCTAGACGTGACTATAGCCCCACCCCGTCAGCCCACCGTCAGCACACTGTCCCTGCCCGCGCTGTCCCCTCCGCCCCCCATCCCCTAGTATCCGGGGACTCGCTCGGCACGGCTCGTGCCGCGCCCCTGACTCCGCCGACAAAGAGCCCCCATGCGCATATCCTTCCTCGGCGCCGCCGGCACCGTCACCGGGTCCCGCCACCTCGTGGCGACCGACTCCAAACAGATCCTCGTGGACTGCGGCCTCTTCCAGGGCCTCAAGGCGCTCCGCCTGCGCAACCGCGAGGCGCTCCCCTTCGACCCGAAGGCGCTGGACGCGGTGGTGCTCACCCACGCGCACCTGGACCACACCGGGTTCCTCCCGGTGCTCGTGAAGAACGGGTACACGGGGCCGATCTACTGCACGCCTCCCACCGCGGATCTCGTCCCCATCCTCCTGGCCGACTCGGGCCACCTGCAGGAGGAGGACGCGCGCTGGGCAGCGAAGAAGGGGTTCTCGCGCCACGAGCACCCCGAGCCGCTCTACACCGAGGACGATGCGCGGGCGGTGACGCCCCTCCTGAAGCCGGTGCCTGTGGGGCAGGACCTGGCGCTGGAAGGCGTCACCCTCCGCTACACCCTGGCCGGGCACATCCTGGGCGCGGCGTCGGTGACGCTCGCGTCGAAGGAGGGGACCATCCTGCTCTCCGGCGACCTGGGGCGCCCCTACGACCTGCTGACGCCCACGCCGGAGCCCCCGCCCCCCGCCGACTGGGTGGTGATGGAGTCCACCTACGGGAGCAGGGAGCACCCCACCATCCATCCGGTGGAAGCGCTGGCGCTGATCCTGAAGCGGACCTTGCGCCGGGGCGGAGTCCTCATGATCCCGGCCTTCTCCCTCGGGCGCTCCCAGCTCGTGCTCTACGCCCTGTCCAAGGTGTTCGAATCGGGGATGGCGCCCCGGGTCCCGGTCTTCCTTAACAGCCCCATGGCCATCGACGTGTCGGAGCTGTACCTCCGCCACGCCGAGTACCACCGCCTCACCGAGGCCGAGACGCGCCAGGCCTTCTCCGTGGCCGAGTACACGAAGACCGTGGCCGAATCCAAGGGCCTCAACGGGCGCAACGGCCCCATGGTCCTCCTGGCCGGCGCCGGGATGCTCACCGGGGGGCGCATCCTCCACCACCTGGCGGCCTTCGCCCCGGACACCCGCAACACCCTCCTCCTTACCGGCCATCAGGCCGAGGGAACGAGGGGCGCCGACCTCTTGTCGGGGAAGACCGGCGTGAAGATCCACGGGCGCACGGTGCCGGTGCGCTGCGAGCTGGCGACCCTGGACGGCCTCTCCGGGCACGCGGACCAGAGCGAGCTCCTGGACTGGCTCGGCGCCACCCCGGTGGCACCCCGGACCACCTTCCTCGTCCACGGGGAGCCCCGGGAGTCGGACGCCTTCCGCCAGGCGGCGGAAAGCCGCCTGGGACTGAGGGTCCAGGTCGCCGAGGACGGGCGCACGGTGGCCCTGGAGTAGCCGCCCGGACCATAGGAAATCTCCCGACTTCCCATTCCTGGCCCCCTGGCCCATCCTTTCTGGGTGCCCGGGACCCGGATGGGAATCCGGCACTGCGACCGACCCTCCCATGGCGCAGTTTCTTACGGAGAATCGCATGGAGAAGTACGTATATCTCTTTTCGGAGCTGGATGAGGCGGAAGCCGCGGTAGGCGGCGATTGGGACGAGGCTCGCGGGCTGCTCGGCGGCAAGGGCGCCAACCTGGCGGATATGACGCGCCTTGGGATCCCGGTGCCCCCCGGCTTCACCGCCACCACCCGGGCCTGCAACGCCTATCTGGCCCGCGGGGGCGAGTTCCCCGAGGGGTTCTGGGAGCAGGAGATGGTCGCCCTGGCCGCTCTGGAGAAGGCCGCCGGGAAGAAGTTCGGCGACCCGAAGAACCCTCTCCTCCTCTCGTGCCGCTCCGGCGCCAAGCGGTCCATGCCGGGGATGATGGACACGGTCCTCAACCTGGGCCTCAACGACGAGATCACCGAGGGGATCGCCAAGACCACCGGTGACGCGCGCTTCGCGTACGACCTGTACCGGCGCCTGCTGCACATGTTCGGCACCGTGGTGCTCAACATCCCCGACCACCCCTTCGACGAGTTCCTGGACAAGCGCCGTGAAGAGGTGGGGGCGAAGCTCGACGCCGACCTGGGCGCCGAGGACTGGAAGGCCGTGGTCGAGGCATACAAGGGCGTGGTCCGCACCTATTCCGGCGCCGACTTCCCCTCCGATCCCCGCGAGCAGCTCCGGCGGGCCACCGAGGCGGTCTTCCGCTCCTGGAACGGCAAGCGCGCCATGGACTACCGCAACGCGTCGGGGATCCCCCACGACCTGGGCACCGCGGTGAACGTCCAGACCATGGTGTTCGGCAACATCGGCGAGGGCTCGGCCACGGGCGTGTGCATGAGCCGCGACGGCAACACCGGCCTGCCGCACCTGGAAGGGGACTACCTGGAGGACGCGCAGGGCGAGGACGTGGTCGCCGGCGTGCGCGCCACCGACCCCATCCACGTCCTCGGGGAGCGCAACAAGAAGGTCTACGCCGAGCTCCAGGCGATCGCCGAGAAGCTCGAGAAGCACTACCGGAACATGCAGGACATGGAGTTCACCATCGAGCGTGGGAAGCTCTGGCTGCTCCAGACCCGCGACGGGAAGCGCACCGCCGAGGCCGAGGTCCGCATCGCGGTGGACCAGGCCAACGAGGGGCTCATCTCCCGCGAGGAGGCGCTCCGGCGCGTGACGCCCGAGCAGGTGGACATCTTCCTGCACCCGAAGCTCGACCCCAAGGCGGTGCAGGGGACGAAGCCGATGGCCACGGGGCTCGCCGTGTCGCCCGGCGCGGCGGTCGGGCAGGTGTACTTCGACGCCGACATCGCCGAGCGCATGGCGAAGGAAGGGAAGGCGGTCGTGCTGGTGCGCCCCGACACGAAGCCCGACGACGTGCACGGCATGCTCGCGGCGAAGGGGATCCTGACCAGCCGCGGCGGACGCACGAGCCACGCCGCCCTGGTGGCGCGCCAGTTCGGCAAGCCCGCCGTGGTGGGCGTGACCGACATGGAGATCGACCTGATCGCGCGGCATCTCCAGGTCGGCGACGTGCTCCTCCATGAGGGGGATTGG
This sequence comes from Gemmatimonadales bacterium, assembly GCA_041309665.1. Classification (GTDB taxonomy): domain Bacteria; phylum Gemmatimonadota; class Gemmatimonadetes; order Longimicrobiales; family Gaopeijiaceae; genus SZUA-318. Next base: position 6,773 of record JBFYZE010000414.1, read on the forward strand.
CTGAGCCTGGACGGCACCCGGGGCCTGGTCTACCAGGGCGAGATGCCCACGGTGATGGCGGACCTGGACAACCCGGCGCTCTCCACCCTGCTCTCCTGGGCGGACGACGTGCGCAAGCTGGGTGTGCGCGCGAACGCCGACTACCCCAGGGACGCGGAGCGCGCGCGCAAGTACGGCGCCGGCGGGATCGGCCTGTGCCGCACCGAGCACATGTTCTTCGAGACGGACCGGCTCCCGGTGGTCCAGAGAATGATCATGGCGAAGGAGGCCATCGATCAGGAAGCGGCCCTGGCCGACCTGCTTCCCCTGCAGCGGGGCGACTTCGACGGGATCTTCCGGGCCATGGACGGGCTCCCGGTGATCATCCGCCTCATCGATCCGCCGCTCCACGAGTTCCTCCCCGCCCGCAACGAGCTCGTCCGTGACCTGGCGGACCTGAAGGTGCGCCTGCAGCACTTCCATACCTTGTCGGAGATCGACGGGGCGCTGGAGGAGGTTCGCACCAAGCAGCGCTTCCTGGACCGGGTGGACGCGCTCCACGAGGAGAACCCCATGCTGGGCACGCGCGGGGTGCGCCTCGGGATCAACATCCCCGGCCTGGTGAAGATGCAGGTGCGCGCCATCTTCGAGGCGGCCTGCCAGTGCAAGAAGGACGGCGTGGACGTGAAGCCCGAGGTCATGATTCCGCTCGTGTCCCACGTGAACGAGCTGAAGGTGATCCAGGCCATGCTGGTGGACGAGGCCAAGGCGGTCATGGCCGAGCAGGGCATCGAGGTTCCCTACCTGTTCGGCACCATGATCGAGATCCCGCGGGCCGCGGTCACGGCTGCCGAGATCGCGAAGGTCACCGAGTTCTTCTCCTTCGGGACCAACGACCTCACCCAGACCACGTTCGGGATCTCGCGGGACGACGCGGAGCAGGGCTTCCTGGTGGAGTACCTGCGCCAGGGGATCCTGGCCCGGAACCCGTTCGAGACCATCGACGCCGACGGCGTGGGCAAGCTGATGCAGTGGGCGGTGGAGCAGGGACGGGCCGCCCGGCCCGGGCTGGAGGTGGGGATCTGCGGGGAGCACGGCGGTGATCCCATGAGCATCCACCTGTGCCACAAGCTCGGGCTCGACTACGTGTCGTGCTCGCCGTTCCGGGTGCCCATCGCCCGGCTGGCGGCGGCGCACGCGGCGCTGGACGAGAAGGGTGTGAAGTAGCGCGCACCCCTCCCGGCGGAACACGATGCCCCGCTTCTCCGTAGTGTAGGGGGAGCGGGGCTTCGTGCCCCGGCGCGGTCCACTTCCGACAGGAGGCACCATGTTCGGCCTCATCGCCGCTGGCATCGCGGGCGTCGCCGCCGTGTACGGGCACATCGCCTCGCGGAAGTTCGTGGGGCGGAAGCTCCGCTACACCGCCCTGGTGGAGAAGCCCATGCTGGGCGTCTGGGCCGGCGTGGCCACCGTCGTGGTCGCCGCCCCCGTGGTGGCCATCCTCCCCATCGTGGGCGCCGGCACGGCCATCGCCGCCGGCCTCGGGGTGGGGACCGGGGTGGCGCTGGGCGTGGGCGACGCGAAGAGCCCGGCGCTCCTCGAGGACTGACGCGCGAGGGGAACCCGGCGCGGTGTAGGGGGTCCCTGGGTCGGCCCACGCCGACCTCGCAGCCCGGACGACATCTCATGCGCTCCCCCTCCGCTCCCGTCCTGGCCGTCCTGGCCGTCCTGGCGGCCCTGGCGGCCCTCGCCCTCGCCCACCCGGCTGCTGCCCAGACGGCGACGCTCCGGGGCAGGGTGGTGGATGCGGTGAGCCGCTCACCCGTGTCGGGCGCGGACGTGGTGGTTTCGGGCGGGCGCCGCGTCCTCACCGACGCCGAAGGCCGCTTCGCCGTGGGCGCTCTCTCCCCGGGGATGGTGGTGGTGGAGGTGGCGTTCCTCGGCTACCGCCCCGCCATCGTCTCCGACGTCGTGGTCCAGACGAGCCGCCCCACCTACGTGGAGGTGCTCCTCGAGCGCCAGGCCATCGAGGTGGAGGGCTTCGTGGTGCGCGCCGGAGCGTTCCGCGTCCCCGACGCGGCGCCCACCTCCGTGAGGCTCCTCGCCGCCGAGGAGCTCCGGCGCACGCCGGGAGGATTCCAGGACGTGTCCCGCACGCTCCTCTCGCTCCCCGGCGTCCTGGGGGGCGTGGACAACCGCAACGACCTCGTGGTGCGGGGTGGGGGCCCGGGCGAAAACGCCTACTACCTGGACGGGATCCGCATCCCGCAGATCAACCACTTCGCCACCCAGGGCGCCACGGGCGGGGCGCTGGGGCTCGTGAACGTGGACTTCATCCGGGAAACCGAGTTCTTCAGCGGCGCCTTCCCCGTGCAGTACGGCGACGCGCTCTCCTCCGTCCTCCTGGTGGAGAACCGCCCCGGGAGCCCCGACGGCGTGAAGGGCGACGTGACGCTGGGCGCCTCCGAGGCGGCGCTCACCCTGGACGGGCCCCTGGGCGGCAAGGCCAACTGGCTCTTCTCGGCGCGGCGCTCGTACCTCCAGTTCCTCTTCCAGGCGCTGGGGCTCCCCATCCGCCCCGACTACTGGGACGCCCAGCTCCGCGTCGAGGCCGAGCCCACGTCCCGGGACCGCTTCCTCCTGGTGGGACTCGGGGCGCTGGACAACTTCGACATCGTGACGCCGGACGCCGACGACTCCTTCGAGAACCGGGAGATCTTCGAGCGCGTCCTGGACAACGACCAGAAGAGCTACACGCTGGGCGCCTCCTGGCGGCGCCTGGTGGGCGATGGCTACCTGACCACGGCGGTGAGCCGCTCAACGTCGGACTTCCGCTTCGCCGACCAGGGCACCGACGGGAGCGCCGTCCTCTCCAACCACTCGGTGGAGACGGACACACGCTTCACGGTGGACGGCGAGGTGGCCCGGGGCACGGCGTGGTCGTTCGGCTTCGGGGGTGGCGCGGCCCGGGTGGGGCTGGACACGGACTTCTTCCAGCGTGCCACGCCCGGGGGCACGCTGCTGTCCGACCTGCGCTGGGACGACGCTCTGGGGCTGTGGAAGGGGTGGGCGTACGCGCAGGCGACGCGCAAGATGGCCGGCGGGCGCCTGGCCCTCACCGCGGGGCTCCGCGGCGACGGCGTGAGCGTCCTGGACGAGCCCTTCGCGCTCTCGCCCAGGGCGTCGGCGCGCTTCGACCTCACCAGCACGGTGACGCTGAAGGCGTCGGGCGGGGTGTTCCACCAGACCCCCAACCTCATCTCGCTGGGCGTGCGGGAGAGCGGCGAGCGGGTCAACCTGGACCTCCCGCAGCTCCGCAACCGACAGATCGCCGCCGGCGCGGCCTGGCAGGCCACGACGGGGCTCCGCGTGTCCGCCGAAGCGTTCTGGAAGTCCTACGACCAGGTGCCGGTGCTGGCGTCGGACCCGCGCATCGCGCTCCCGAACCTGGGGGGCGACTACGGGTTCGTCGGGGCCGAGCCGCTACGCTCCACCGGCACGGGGCGCGCCCGGGGCATGGAGCTCTTCGCCCAGCAGAAGCTCCTCGGCGCCACCTACATCATCGGCGCGTACACGCTCTCGTGGAGCGAATACGGCGGCGAGGACGGTGTGCTCCGGCCCTCCTCGTGGGACCGGCGCCACGCCCTGAGCCTCACCTGGGGGTACCGGCCCAACGCGAAGTGGGAGGTGGGGGCGAAGCTCCGGGCCCTCTCCGGGCTGGCCTACACCCCCTTCGACCTGGAGCGCTCGGCTCAGGAGTACGCCCTCACCGGGCGCGGCGTGCTGGACTGGTCGAAGGTGGGCGCGGCGCGCACGCCGACCTACGCGCGCCTGGACGTGCGCGTGGAGCGGATGTTCTCCTTCGAATCCTGGAACGGCGTGATCTACCTGGACGTGCAGAACGTCACCGGCCGGGGGAACGTGGCCGGCTACGACTACACCGAGGACCCGGCGCACCCGGGGCGCATCCGGCCCCAGACGAGCACGACGTTCCTCCCCACCTTCGGGTTCAGCGTCGAGTTCTGATCATCTCCCTGTATCCAGAGCGTTGGCGATGCGCGCCCGCAGGTCGTCCAGGTGCGCCCGGGTGGTGCCCGAGGTGCGCGACAGCGCAGCCTGGAGCTGGCCGTCCAGCGCCTTCAGGTCGGCGCGGGCGGCGGCTCGGACGTCCGACAGGTCGGGCGAGAGCTGCGGGCCCGTGGGCGCCGCCTGGAACGTGGGCGTCGCGTTCGGGTTCGCCGGCGGCGGGTTGAGCTTCAGGTTCAGCGCCTGCACGTACGAGCGCTGGAGCGAGCGCCGGAACACGTCGATGTCGCGTCCGGAGGCGAGCTCGCTGAAGATCCCGGCCCTCAGGTCCGCCAGGAGCTCCAGGGGCGCGTAGGCCGCCGCGCCGCCGCCGTGGGCGAACTCGCTCATGCGGACGAGCCGATCGTCGCGGAGCAGCGCGTTGAGGATCCCTGCCTGGGCCGAGGAGATCCTGGCCACGTCTCCCGAGGGCCCGAGGCGACGGGTGATGTCCTCCACGAGGAAGAAGGTGGGCGTGCGGAACGCGTTCTCGTTCAGGAACGCCACCGCCTCCTTCTGCCTCGCCCGGGTGATGGGCCGGAACCGGATCTCGGCCTGGCTCCCGTACTGCTCCCGCGAGTCGGTGCCTCCCACCACGCCGACCACGTGGCCGAGCTCGGTGCGCCACTGGCCGATCATGCGATCGTACAGGACGGATAGGTCGTCCCACCCCTCGGTGGGCTTCCTCGTGGCGGGGATCATGTACTCGACCGAGCGCTTCAGGTTGGCGATCCCCCACCCCGTGGCCTTCACGGGGTCCTGGTCTCCCACGGCCTCGGTCTGCTCGCCGGGATCGCTCCCCGCGCTCCCCGAGGTGTTGAAGCGCAGCCAGGGCTTGGTGTCCTGCTCCCGGGCCCAGGCGTCCAGGGTTGCGCGCTCGGCCTCGGGCGTGGCCGCCTCGGGGATGGGTTTGTACCCCCACATGGTGGCCCAGGTGTCGTAGGGCCCGATCCCAGGGATGAGCAGGTCCACCGGGACGTTGTCCTCGGGCTGGACGAGGTAGTTCATCCGTGAGTAGTCCATGATCGACGGGACGTG
>JBFYZE010000415.1:0-5525 GCA_041309665.1 Gemmatimonadales bacterium
CGTCGTGTCCGGGGCGTTGGCCGGCACCGGCGCGGGAAGCGTGCGGTACCCGCTGGTGAACCAGGCCGCCACGAGGAGGGCGGCCAGCGTGGCCGTTCCCCGCCATCCGCTGCGGGGTCCCTCGGGCTGCTGCGCTGTCGGCTCCGGCTTCGCCTTGGGCTCCTTCGCCTTCTTCTGCTTCCCTGCCTTCTCCTTCGCGGGCGGCTCCCGCGACGGAGCGCCCTTGGGCGGCGGAGCAGGCGCGCGCGCGGCCTCGCCCAGGAGCGCGGCCATCTCCTTCTCGGACAGCTCCGGCTTGTCGTCTCCGGAGTACTCCTCGAGGTCTTTCTCGCTGATCCCGAGCTCGTCGTCGGAGGGGAGCTCGGGGATCTTGTAGTCGGTCATGGGCGAGGGCCTGCTGGAAGGTCGTTTGGCGCTGTGCCAGCGTTCCCTACGAGGGAATGCGGAAGCGAGTTCACGGGCCGCGTCCGAGGTGCGAGGGCCGACCGGCGCGAGCGGGTGCTTCGAGCGGCCTGCGCACGGAAGAGGCACGCGCGAACGAAGGGGTAGCCTCCTGCTCGGGCCACCTCTCCCGGTGTGTACCCGGTCTCCCGCTTCATGGCCCTGGAGAGGGCGGCGGCGGTGGAATAGCCCAGGCGGAGCGCGGCGTCCTCCACCGTCGCGCCGTCCCTCCCCAGGAGCGCCGCCGCCTGTAGGAGGCGCCCCCAGAGGAGGACCCGGGCCGGGGATGGGAGGCCGGCGTCCCTGAGGAGGTTGGCGAGCCCGCGGGGTGTCTGGCCCACGGCGGCGGCGAGGCGCGCGACCGAGGGGGCGTCCACGGCGTGCTCCGCCGCCCAGGCCACGGCGGCCGTCGAGGGGGCGGGGTACCGGGGACGGAGCGCGCACTCCAGGCTCCGCGCCAGGGCGCCGGCCAGGGCACCCTCCACGGACCGGCGGATGCCGCTGGCCCAAGGCGGCCGCCGGGCCAGGAGGACGCCGTCCACCCCGGCGGCGCCGAGGCGGACCAGTTCCGGGTCCGCCTCGTGGACGTCGGCGTAGGCCACCAGGGCGAGGTCGGGGTGCTCGCGGCGGAGGTGCCGGATCTCCATCAGGGCTTCTTCCCGGCTGGGGGAGTCCGCGTCCACCAGGCATCCGTCCGCTCCCACTTCGGCCACGAAACGTCGAAGCTCAGCCCACGCCCGCACCACCGAGACGGTATGGCTCGGGGTGAGAGCGTCAGCCAGACGGGCCTCGGCTCGGGCGTCGGGTTGGAGTATGGCCAGATGCGCCAACGACAGCCCCTTGGCGGGGCGCCGGGGGCCCGTGACGGCTCCCGACGGAGCCGCGTGGAGGGCCCGCCCGGGGGGGGACGGTGCGAAGATGCCGGTGCGGGGGCCGATCAGCAAGCGGCCGGACCGGCGCTCACCCCAGGCGCTCGAGACGGACGGCGGTGCCGTAGCAGAGCATCTCGGCCGCGCCGCGCATCATCTCCACGGTCTGGAAGCGGACCGCCACCACGGCGTCGGCGCCCAGCGTCTCGGCCTCCTCCACCATCCGGTCGATGGCCTGCTCGCGGGTCTCGGCCATCATCTTCGTGTACTCGCGAACCTCCCCACCGGCGAGGTTGCGCAACACGGCCAGGATGTCCGTCCCCAGGTGCCTGCAGCGGATGGTGTTGCCGCGGACCAGACCGAGGGTCTCCACGACGCGCATGCCGGGGATATCGGGGGTCGTGACGACGATCATCGCTGGATGTCCCGGTAGGGGTCGGTGAGCCACTCGCGGTAGCGTTCCCAGATGACGCTCGCCAGGAGGGCCAGGATGCCGATGACCACGGCGCCGGAGGCGAGCTTCTCCCACGGCTCCACCGGCGAGACGAGGAAGACCCAGACGCCGTACGCGGCCCAGACCGCCGCTCCGGCGATGGCCAGGATCCAGCCGATGGGCCGGGTGAGGTTCTGGTTCACCTCGTCCCACACCGAGCTGTGGTACGTCCCCGGGTGGAAGCTGATCCCCTGGAAGCTGCTCTTCACGGCCCGGAAGATCGCCGCCTCCCGCGCCAACTCCGTGGACGAGGCGATGGCGGCCTGGACGCGCGCGTGCTCCTCCGGCGACAGCTCGCCGTCGAGGAAGCGCATCAGGTCATCGTGGGTGATCTTGTCCGGCACGCCTCTCTCCTACGGAAGTTCCACCGCCATCCCGTCCAGCGCGTCCTTGAGGGCGCGGCGGGCGTGGAACAGGCGGCTCGCCACGGTCCCCTCGGGAATGTCGAGGATCTGGGCGATCTCGTTGTAGCGGAAGCCCTGGAGCTCCTTGAGCACCAGGATCTCCCGGTGCTCGAAGCCGACCTTCTCCAGGGCCCGCCACAGGAGCTCGCTGGCCGCGGAGCGCTGACGGGTCCGCTCGGGGCCCTCCTCCGCATCCGCGGGCCTGAGCTCGAGGTTCTCGTCCAGCGTCTCCAGCTTGAAGCGCGCCTGCCGGCTGCGGAGCATGTCCCGGCAGTGGTTGCGCAGGATCTGGAAGAACCAGGGGCCGAAGGGGCGCCGCAGGTCGAACCGGTGCAGGGCTTCGAACGCCTTGACGAACGCATCCTGCAGGGCGTCCCTCGCGTCGTCCAGGTTGCCCAGCATGCCGGTGGCGAGGCGTAGCCCCGACGGTTCGTAGGCTCGGACCAACGGCTCGTAGAAACGAGCGTCCCCGGCCTTGCACTTGCGAATCAGCTCCCGCTCCAGATCAGGTTGCAACGAAGCTCCTTCCTGTGGACGGGGATACGCATGACCGGGGCAATCTCTTCACCGGGGCCGGGGAAGTCCACGGTCTTCTCGGCCGGGGTCGCCGGCATGCGGCGCCCGGGGGCTGGCGGAGGCGCTATAATTGGTGCTTCGTCGGCATCATGATCTGCCCGAAGCGCGATGCCCAACCGTTCGCCAGCGACCCGCCCATGAGCGACCCCACCTCCCAGGGGCTCGAGAAGGCCCGCCGGGAAGCCGAAGCGCTGCGCGCAGAGCTCCACCGACACGCCCACCTGTACTACGTGGAGGCGCGCCCGGCCATCTCCGACGAGGAGTACGACCGTCTGTACAGGTCGCTCCTGGCGCTGGAGCGGGCCTGGCCCGGGCTCATCACCCCGGATTCACCGACGCAGCGGGTGGGGTTCGAGCCCATCGAGAAGTTCGAGACGGTGGTGCACGCCGCAGCCATGCTCTCCCTCGACTCGACCACCGACCCCGATGAGGTGCGCCGCTTCGACGAGCGGCTGCGCAAGGGTCTGGGTGACGAGGCACCCCGCTATCTGCTGGAGCCCAAGCTCGACGGCGCCTCGCTGGAGCTGGTCTACGAGGACGGGATCCTGGTGCGCGCGGTGACCCGGGGAAACGGCCGCGAGGGGGAGGGCGTCACGGAGAACGTGAAGACCATCCCCACGGTGCCGCTGCGCCTGCGCAGCGAGGAGCGCGCCGCCCCGCCGTTCCTGGCGGTGAGGGGCGAGGTCATGATGTACATCTCCGACTTCGAGGCGTTCAACGCGCGCCTGGTGGAGAGTGGCCAGGAGCCGTACGCGTCGCCGCGGAACTCGGCGTCGGGGTCTCTGCGCCAGCTCGACCCGCGCATCACCGCGGCACGGAAGCTGGACGTGCTGGTCTACGACATCCTGAAGGTGGAGGGGGCCTCCTTCGCCACCGATGCCGAGGGAGTGGAGGCGGTGCGCCAGTGGGGGTTCAAGGTGCCCCCGCGTATGGGCAACGCCACCACGGTGGACGAGGTGCTGTCCTACCACGCGGCCTACGACGCCGACCGGGACCGGCTGGACTACGAGATAGACGGCGTGGTGCTCAAGCTGGACGACCTGGCGGCGCGGGAGCGCCTGGGGACGACCTCCCACCACCCCCGGTGGGCGCTGGCCTTCAAGTTCGAGCCCAGGAAGGAGGTGACCCGCATCGAGCGGATCGCCATCCAGGTGGGGCGTACGGGCGTGCTCACACCTGTGGCTTTGCTGCGTCCGGTGACCGTCGGTGGGGTCACGATCGCCCGCGCGTCCCTCCACAACCGGGAGGAGCTGAAGCGGAAGGACATCCGCGAGGGCGACACGGTGCGCATCCAGCGCGCCGGCGACGTCATCCCCCAGGTGGTGGAGGTGGTGGAGCGGGAGGCGGAGCGGCACGCGCCGTACGTCATGCCAACGTTGTGCCCGGCGTGTGGCTCGGCGGTCTTCGAGGACGGTCCCCGCACCGTCTGCCCGAACCGCTTCGGGTGCCCGGCACAGCTCAAGGGGCGCATCGTCCACTTCGGGGCCCGGGAAGCGCTGGACATCGAGGGGCTGGGAGAGGAGACGGCCAACCTGTTCGTGGACCGGGGGCTGGTGCACGGGCTCGCCGACCTCTTCGACCTGACCGTTGGGCAACTGGTCCCGCTCGAAGGATTCGCGGAGAAATCGGCGACGAGCCTCATCCAAGCCATCGGCGCCCGGAAGGCGCCGGAGCTGAGGCGCTTCCTCACCGCCCTTGGGATTCCCGAGGTGGGGGTGACCGTGGCGCGGGACCTGGCGCGGCACTTCGGCCGCTTCGACGCCATCCGCCGCGCCAACCGCGAGGATCTGGAAGCGGTCCATGGCGTGGGGCCGCGCATGAGCGAGGCGATCACGTCCTTCTTCGGCGACCCGAAGAACGCCGCTGCGGTGCAGGCGCTCCTGGACAAGGGCGTGCGCCCGCAGGAGTCGGAGCCGGCGCCCGCCCCGGCGGCCGTCGGTGACGCCGGCGCGGCGGTGTTCACCGGGACGCTCCCGGTGGCGCGCTCGGTGGCCGAGGCGGCGTGGCAGGCGGTGGGTGGGCGCGCCGTGGGTTCGGTGAGCAAGAAGACCGCGTTCGTGGTGGCGGGGGAGGAGGCAGGCAAGAAGCTGGAGAAGGCCCAGAAGCTGGGGGTGCCCGTGCTCACGTACGAGGAGTTCGTGCGGAAGGTGGAGGAGCTGGGCGGGAGCGTGGAGGCGCCGGGCGGCCACTTCTTCGAGCCCGGCGAAGAGGCCTGACGTGGAGAACCTGGACGTCGCCAGGACGCTGGAGGAGCTGGCCGACCTCCTGGAGATCCAGGGCGCCAACGCGTTCCGCATCCGCGCGTATCGCAACGCCGTGCGCACCGTCGAGGGGCTGACCCGCCCACTCCGTGTGATGGTGGACGCGGGGGAGGATCTCACCGAGCTCCCGGGGATCGGCAAGGACATCGCCGGCCACATCGCCGAGCTCGTGCGGACCGGGCGCATCGGCCGCCTGGAGGAGGTGGCGGCCGAGGTTCCTCGCTCCCTGGTCGAGCTCATGCGCCTCGACGGCGTGGGGCCCAAGAAGGCGCGTAAGCTCTTCGACGCCCTGAGCGTGTGCACCGTGGACGATCTGGAGCGGGAGGTGAAGGCGGGGCGGGTGGAGGAGCTGGAGGGGTTCGGGAGGAAGAGCGCCGAGAAGATCCTCCGCTCCATCGAGCACCACCGCCGGCGCGTGGGTCGCTTCCTGCGCGACGACGTGGAGCAGCTCCTCGCGCCGGTGCTGGAGCACGTGCGGCAG
>JBFYZE010000416.1:0-7873 GCA_041309665.1 Gemmatimonadales bacterium
GGGCGGAGCTGCGCCGGGAGTACTCCGGCGCCCTCGTGGTCGACTTCTACGATGTGTGGAAGAACCCTGACGCCGGGGACCATTTCGGGATACGGGCCATCCCCACGCTCATCTTCTACGATGCGGGGGGCACCGAGCTGGCCCGCCGGGAAGGGTACATGGCCAAGGCGGACATCCTGGCCACCATGAACGGCCTCGGGATGCACGTGGAGCCCGCCTCCGGGGCCGTCCCCGAGGGCGAGGGCGCGTGAGCCGGATCCTCGACGCCCTGAGCACGTCGCTCTCCGCTTCGCCGGGGTTGGCCCTGATGGCGGCTCTCGGATGGGGAGTGGCCAGCGTGCTCCTGAGCCCCTGCCACCTGGCCGGTGTGCCTCTCGTGGTGGGGTACGTGTCGGGGACCGACGCCAGGCACTCCGCGCTCAGGAGCAGCCTGGTGGCCCTCTCCTTCGCGGGGGGGGTGCTCCTTACCATCGCCCTTCTCGGCGTGGCCACCACCGCTGCCGGCCGAGCCGCCGGGGACCTGGGCCCGTGGGCCACGTATGCCGGGGCGGCGCTCCTCGTGGTCGTGGGTCTGTACCTCCTCGGTGCGATCCGGCTTCCCGAGCTTCCGGTGTGGGGGGTGGGGAGGGGGAAGGGGGGTGGCGCCGGCGCGGCGTTCCTCCTCGGCCTCGCATTCGGGACGGCACTCGGCCCGTGCACCTTCGCGTTCCTGGCGCCGGTCCTGGCGACCAGCCTGGCCGTCGCGGGTGATCACCCGGTGCTCGCTCTGAGTCTCGTGGCGGCCTTCGGGGTGGGGCACGTCGTGGTGCTCGTCGCCGCAGGCGGATCGGTGGGCCTGGCGGACCGCCTGGTGACCTGGAGCGCGCGGTCGCGCCTTTCCGAAGTACTCAGGAAAGGGAGCGGGGTGCTGGTCATCCTCGCGGGGATCTACCTGCTCTACAGGGCGTAAGGGATAACAGGAGCGAGAGCAGGTACGCCTGGCCCTCCTTCGGGGGGCTCACGCCCGGGTGGCCGCCGGCACGTACGGCCTGTGCGTGACCTGTGGCGGGCCCATCCCCTTCGAGCGTCCCTACGTCCTGCCCGAAGTCCCAACCTGTCCCCGCTGCTAGAGCGCCCTTCCCTCACGTCGTGCCGGCTGCACCTCGTGGAAGGTCAGCGCCTTCTCGTCGGCGATGGTAGTGCGGAGCGCCCACTCGCTCTCGAAGAGGATCATGGGGTGGCCGTCCGCGTCCTTCACCTCACGGCGCCCGTATCCACTCGCCACCTTCCGGACCCGCTCCTCTGGACCCGTGACCCAGCGGGCGCAATGGAAGGGGAGGGGCTCCAGGCGCACGGCGACGCCGTACTCCCGCTCCAGGCGGTCGGCGAGGACGTCGAACTGGAGACGCCCCACGGCGCCCACGAGGGGGATGGGGCCGGTGATGGAGTCGGAGTAGAGGAGGAGGATCGTTCCCTCCTCCGCCAGGTGGTGGAGCCCCTTGTCCAGTTGCTTGCGGCGCATGGCGTCGCCGGTCATGCGCACGGACGAGAAGTGCTCGGGTGAGAAGCGTGGTACGCCGGCGTACTCCACCCCGGGCTCGGCGCTCAGGGTGTCGCCGACCCGGAGGCTCCCCCGGTCGTGGACGCCCACCACGTCGCCGGCCACGGCGGCGTCCGCCGCCGAGCGCTCCCGGGCCATGAGTTCCTGGGGCGCAGCCAGGCGCACCGTTCGCCCCGTACGTGACACATAGGCCTCCATTCCGGCCTCGTATCGCCCGGAGCATATCCGCACGAAGGCGATGCGGTCCCGGTGCTTCGGGTCCATGTTCGCCTGCACCTTGAAGACGAACCCGGAGAAGGGGCGGCCCGCCGGGTCCACCACCTCGCCGCCGCTCTCCCGGGGCGCAGGGGGTGGGGCCAGCTCCAGGAAGTGACGCAGGAGGACCTCCACGCCGGCGTTGGTGAGCGCGCTCCCGAAGAAGACGGGGGTGAGGCGCCCCTCCGCCACCGCCTCCCCCTCCCACGGCTTCCCCACCTCGTCGAGGAACTCCAGGTCGTCATGGAGCTGGGCGGCGCACGCATCGCCCAGGAGCTCTTCCACCTGCGGATCGTCCAACGAGAGCACCGTGGCGTCCAGGCGGGTCTGGCCGTGGTCCGCCTGGCGGGGGAAGACGTGGAGCTCGCCGCGGAGGCGGTCGAAGGCGGCGACCATGCGCCCGTCCCGCCGCGCCGGCCAGGTGGCGGCGTAGCACCCGATGTCCAGGTCCCGGGAGACGTCGTCCAGGAGCTGGAGGGGGTCGGCTCCCTCCCGGTCGCACTTGTTCACGAAGGTGACGATGGGGAGGCGGCGCCGCTTGCACACGGCGAAGAGCTTCCGCGTCTGCTCTTCCACTCCCCTGCGGTTGTCCAGGAGCATGAGGGCGCTGTCCGCCGCCGTGAGGGCGCGGTACGTGTCCTCGGAGAAGTCCTGGTGCCCCGGGGTGTCCAGGAGGTTCACCCGGAACCCCTCCCAATCGAAATGAAGGGCGCTGGCGGTGATGGAGATCCCCCGCTCCTGCTCCATCGCCATCCAGTCGGAGGTGGCGTGGCGCGCGGCGCGCCGCCCCTTCACCGACCCGGCCAGGTGCAGCGCTCCGCCGTAGAGGAGGAGCTTCTCCGTGAGGGTGGTCTTGCCCGCGTCGGGGTGACTGATGATGGCGAAGGTGCGGCGGCGAGCGATCTCGAAGGCGAGATCCGTGCTTCCCGGCACCCGGGCCGTGGCGTCGTGCGGCAGCACGCGCGCCTCCTTGGCGTCGGTGTCGTGGACTGGGATGCGGGCGTCCGGCGGAGCGCGGACGGGGCGCGGGCCTGCGGCCCCTCCGTCTCAGGGCGGCGTGGGCCGGGAGCGGAGTCGCGACGGCATGGGCCGAAGAGGCGGCGCGACGGGAACGAGCGGGGTGGGGATGGCGTGGAGCATGGCGGAAGGTGCCCGGCGGGCGGCGCCGTGTCCAGGGCCGTGGACCCGGACGCTGCCTGCCCGGTTGGGGATTGATAGATCAGGAAATGTTGATATGTTGCAGCCATGACCGCCGTGGAGCATCTGACCGTTGCGGCCCCTGGGGCGCGGAGCGCCGAGCTGCCGCCCCTCCGGGAGGTCCGCGGCCTCCCGCCCAACGTCGCCCTCGTCCCCTTCCACGTTCCCGAGAGCCTCCCATGACGTCCACCACGAAGAAGCTCTCGTTCCTGGATCGCTTCCTCACGCTCTGGATCTTCGCCGCCATGGTGGCCGGGGTCCTCCTCGGCTACCTGTGGCCCGAGGCCGTGCGCGCCCTGAACGAGCGCACGCAGGTGGGGACGACCTCTCTGCCCATCGCCATCGGCCTCATCCTCATGATGTACCCGCCCCTGGCGAAGGTCCGCTACGAGGCGCTGGGCACCGTCTTCCGGCACCGGCGCGTGCTGGCGCTCTCGCTCTTCCAGAATTGGGTCGTGGGGCCGGTGCTGATGTTCGCCCTGGCCGTGATCTTCCTGCCGGACCTCCCCGAGTACGCGGTGGGGATCATCCTGGTGGGGCTGGCCCGGTGCATCGCCATGGTGCTGGTGTGGAACGACCTGGCCGAGGGGGACCGGGACCTGGCCGCCGGCCTGGTGGCCTTCAACGCCATCTTCCAGGTGCTCTTCTACTCGGTCTATGCATGGCTCTTCCTCACCTGGCTCCCTCCGGTCTTCGGGCTGGAGGGGGTGACGGTACAGGTGGGGATGGGCGAGATCGCGAAGACCGTGGGGATCTACCTGGGGATCCCCTTCGCCGCCGGGGTGGTGACGCGCCTCACGTTGGTGAACGCCAGGGGGCGCGAGTGGTACGAACGCTCGTTCATCCCACGGATCGCGCCCGTCACGCTGGTGGCGCTCCTCTTCACCATCGTCGTGATGTTCTCCCTCAAGGGCGACCTCATCGTCACGCTGCCCCTGGACGTGATGCGCATCGCGGTGCCGCTGGGCATCTACTTCGCCACCATGTTCCTGATCACGTTCTTCGTGGCCCGGACCGGGTGGATCGGAGCGGCGTATCCGCAGAACACCACCGTGTCCCTCACGGCGGCGAGCAACGACTTCGAGCTGGCCATCGCAGTGGCCATCGGCGTATTCGGCATCCACTCGGGCGCCGCCTTCGCCGCCGTCATCGGGCCGCTCGTGGAGGTCCCGGTGCTCATCCTGCTCGTGAACCTGTCGCTGTACTTCCGGCGGCGGTTCTACGGCGGGGAGGTTGCGGATGCGTCCTGACGCGACCCTCGTTCTGCTCTCCGACGTCCACGCCAACCTGCCGGCCCTGGAGGCCGTGTTGGCCGACATCGACCGCCGGGGCGACGCCGATGCCGTGTACCACTTGGGTGACCTGGTGGGCTATGCGCCCTGGCCCAACGAGGTGGTGGCGCTCCTGGACGAACGCGGCATCGCCGGCGTGGCCGGCAACTACGACTCCACCACCGCCACCGACTACAAGCACTGCGGGTGCCGCTATGAGGACCCGCAGCAGGAGGCGCTCAGCCACCTCTCGTACGAGTGGACGCGCCAGCACACCACGCTGGAGACGAAGCGGCGGCTCGCCGCGCTCCCGTTCCGCATGGATGTCCGCCCTCTTGGCGGGCACACCGCGGGGCCCAGGGCGATCCTCGTCCACGGCAATCCCACGCTCAACACGTTCTACTGGACCGAGGACCGGGACGATGCGTTCTGTCTGAAGATGGCGGCGCAGGCGGGGGCGAAGTCCGGCGACCTCATCGCCTTCGGACACACGCACAAGCCGTGGAAGCGCGTGGTGGACGGGATCCACTTCGTGAACACGGGCTCGGTGGGGCGCCCCAAGGACGGGGATCCCCGGGCGGGGTACGTGTGGCTGACGCTGGTCGAGGGTGGCTGGGGAGTGGAGCACGTCCGCGTGGACTACAACTTGGAGCGGGCGATGCGGGCAATCCGGGAGAGCACGCTCCCGGACGAGTTCGCGGAGTATCTGAGGACGGGCGGGGCGGTCTAACGTCCCTTACCTTCTCCCGGTCGCGAACCCGCACCCGGGAACCCTGGCATGACCGAACCGCACGCGAGCCCCCTGACCCCCCTCGAGACCCGCGTCGCCGACGCTCTGGACACGGCCGGAATGGTGGACGCGGTGCAGCGCATGGTGCGCATCCCCAGCTGGGGCGGCGAGGAGACGCCGGCGCAGGATCTCATGGCGGCCCTCATGGCCGGCGTCGGCCTGGACGTGGACGTCTGGGAGATCCCGACGCAGGAGGTGACCGCGCACCCGGAGTACGCCGCCGAGATAGAGCGCACGGGGGCGCTGGGCGTGGTGGGCACGCTCCCCGGCTCCGGGGGTGGGCGGAGCCTCATCCTGGACGGCCACGTGGACGTGGTCCCGCCGGGGGACGAGGTGCTCTGGACCCATCCCCCGTTCGGCGGCGTGGTGAGGGACGGCCGCCTGTACGGCCGGGGCTCCGTGGACATGAAGGGCCAGCTCGTCGCGGGGCTCTTCGCCCTGGATGCGCTCCGGCGCGCGGGCGTGAAGCTGGCCGGCGACGTGCACCTGCTCAGCGTCGTGGGTGAGGAGGACGGCGGCATGGGGACGCTGGCGGCCATCCTGCGGGGATACCGGGCCGACGGCGCGGTGGTGATGGAGCCCACGGAGCTCGTGGTTGCCCCGGCGCAGGCGGGGTGCCTGAACTTCCGCGTCCGGGTGCCGGGCCGGGCCGCCCATGGAGCCGTCCGCGAGGAGGGAGTGAGCGCCCTGGAGAAGCTCTTCCCCATGTACCGTGCGCTGGAGGAGCTGGAGCTGGCTCGCAACCGGCGCCTCGGCGGCGATCCGCTCTTCGCCCGCTACCGCACGCCCTTCGCCATCTGCGTGGGCACCGTGCATGGCGGCGACTGGGCGTCGTCGGTTCCCGACCACGTCGCGGTGGAGGGACGCTACGGGGTGGCTCCCGGCGAGGAGCCTGAGCAGGCCCGCGGGGAGATGGCGGCGGCGCTGGCCTCGGCGGCGGCGCGGGACCCGTTCCTGAGGGACCATCCCCCGGTGCTGGAGTGGTGGGGCGGGCGCTTCCTGGCGGCGCGCACCGATCCGGCGCACCCCCTGGTGGAGAGCCTCGCGGCCGCGGCTGAGGCGGTGCTGGGGCGGGACGTGCCCCTGGAGGGGATGACGTTCGGCGCCGACATGGGGCTCCTTTCCAACGTGGCTCGGGTCCCCACGGTCCTGTTCGGGGCCGGGGACGTGCGCCGGGCGCACCGCCCCGACGAGTATGTGGACGTGGCCGACCTGGTGGCCCAGGCCCGCACCCTCGCCGTGGCGGCGATGCGCTTCTGCGGCGTGGCGGGGTGAGGCCGCGCCGGCCGCCCATGGATCCGGGGGCGCCGCGCTGATATCGTCCGATCCCCGAATCCCTGCACGGAGCGCACGACATGGCCGCCAACGTCTCCTTCGACATCTCCACCGGCGTGGACCTCCAGGAGGTGGACAACGCCGTGAACATGGCCACCAAGGAGATCGCCAACCGGTACGACTTCAAGGGGAAGGCGTGCACCCTGGAGCTGGACCGGAAGGCCGGCGCCATCAAGCTGGACGCCGACGACGAGTACTACCTGAAGGCGCTCATGCAGGTGCTCCGCGAGAAGCTCAGCCGCCGCGGCGTGCCGGTGAAGAACCTGGACGAGGGGAAGGTGGAGATCGGCTCCCTGGGCCGCGCCCGCCAGGTGGTCACCCTGAAGCAGGGGATCGACCAGGACACGGCCAAGCGCATCTCCAAGGACATCCGGGACGCCGGGTTCAAGAAGGTCCAGGTCTCCATCCAGGGCGAGGAGCTCCGGGTCCAGTCGCCGTCGCGCGACACGCTCCAGGAGGTGATCGCGTTCGTCCGCGCCCAGGACTACGGGATGGAGCTCACGTTCGGGAACTACCGCTGAGGCGCTGGATCTCCGAACCGTTCGGAGGGCATGTCGGCCGATGATCGGGTCTCTCCATGGGTAGGCGGCGGAAGGGCGGCGCCTTTCCGGCCTTCGGAGCTCCCGATCCGCTCCTGGACGCCACGCCCGTGGCCACGCTGGACCTGCACGGGGACACGGCGTTGGACGCCGGGCGCCGCATCGGCGACTTCATCCGCACCCAGGCGCCGATCCGGCCGGGGCAGGTGGTCCACGTCATCACGGGGAAGGGGAGGGGCTCGGCTGGGCGCCCGGTTCTCCCCGGCGTGGTGCGCCGGGTCCTCTCCGGCGACGTCGGCCGCTTCGTCGCCCAATGGGACAAGGATCTGGACGAAGCGGGATTCATGATCAGGTTGAAGTAGCGCTGCGCGGCCGACCGGCCGTCGGCTGCGCCCCTACCATCCACGCCAGCACCCTCCTCCCATGAAGATCGGGCTCGTCGGCTTCGCCGGCTCGGGCAAGACCACGGTGTTCAACACGATGACCGGCCTCCACGTCCCCGCGACGTTCGGCGGCGAGGTGCGGCTGGGGTCGGTGAAGGTCCCCGACGAGCGCATCGACAAGCTGTCGGCCATCTTCTCGCCGAAGAAGACGACGTACGCCGAGATGAGCTTCTGCGACATCCCGGGCGAACACGGCGCGCTGAAGAAGGGGCTCTCCGCCAAGGCGCTCCAGCAGATCCGGGACCAGGAGGCGCTCTGCCTCGTGCTCCGCGACTTCGACAACCCCGCCATCGAGGGGAAGCCGGACCCCCTCGGGGATCTGGAGGCCTTCCACTCCGAGTGCCTCTTCGCCGACATGGAGGTGGTGGAGCGCCGCCTCGAGCGCCTCAGGAAGGAGCGCAAGGACGCCGGCGAGATCGCGGCCTTCGAGAAGATGATGGCCGTGCTGGAGTCGGAGCGGCCGCTCCGCTCCATCCCCGCGGAGGAGTTGGACCGCACCCTCC
>JBFYZE010000417.1:0-2541 GCA_041309665.1 Gemmatimonadales bacterium
GGACGAGATCCGCGTCCGGGGGGTGGTGGAGTGGGCGGGGCACACCATCGCCCCCGGGCTCAGCACCGGCGTCCGCGTGGGGTGGGAGCGGGTCACCCGCTTCGCGCTGGGGTCGGCCTCCCGCACCAACCTCGTGGCCCAGGTGCGCGCCGCCTACTCCTGGTGAGCGCGAACGGCGGGCGTACCCCCGCCCTTCAGCGACCTGCCAGCCTCGGCCCCAGGCCGTGGCGGGTGATCAGCCATGACACCTCCAGCTCCTCGCGGGCCCGCCCGCGGATGGCGTCGCACTCGCCGGCGGGGACGGTGAGCGCCTCGGGGTAGCGGTAGCAGGCTGCCCCGCTCCACATGAGCGCGTCGCCCACCACCTCTCCCGTGGCCTGCGCGGCCAGCCCCGGTGAGGCTCCGAGGAGGCTCCGGCCCATGAACGGCCGCGGGCGCTCGACCGCCAGGAGATGGAGGACGGTGGGAGCGATGTCCAGGAGGCCCCCGACGGCGGGGACCACGAGTCCTCCGGGGCCGCCCGTACAGGGCGGCGGCACGACCACCATGGCCACCCGGTCGAGGAGGAGGTGCCGGGCGTCGGGGGGGAGCCCCTCCACGCCGACGCTCCGCTCCACCCAGCCCACGTCCACGCCGCGGAGCTCGGTGTGGTCGCCGTACACGACCACGAGCGTCGAGTCCAGCGCGCCCGCTGCCGCCAGGGTGGAGAAGAAGTCCCGGAGGGCGTCGTCGGTGTGGCGCGCCTTGCGCAGGTAGTTCCCCAGCGGCGTGCCCTCCAGCTCCCCGAGAGGGAGGCGGGGGAACGAGGCAGGCACCTCCGGGTGGGGCGCATGCATGGTGAGCGTGACCAGCCACGCCATCCACGGGCGGGGGAGCGCGGTCACCGCGGGCGCCGCCCGGCGGAGCATCTCCGCGTCCACGAGCCCGAAGCCCAGGCTCTCCCCGGCGCCCAGGTCGGCGCCGAAGAGCTGCTCCTGGAACCCGTACCGCTCGCGGCGCACCCGGGCGTTCCAGAACCCGGGGACGTGCGCGTGCACGGCGAGCGTGGCGTACCCGCGCCCCTGCAGGACGCCGGGGAGGGCCACCACCTCCTGACGCGGGCGGGCCATGGCCACCGCGTCCCGCTCCGTGGGGTGCTGGGACGCCAGGGCGAGGTAGTCGGCGTCGGAGGAGCGCCCCAGGTGCGTCTCGTCGAAGACGCCCGTGAGCCTCACGCCCCGCCCCGCCAGCGAGCGGAGGAAGGGGGCGACGGGCTCCCCGCCCACGTCGGCGTCCAGGATCCACCCGTTGAGCGCCTCCACCTGGATCATGAGCACGTCGGCGCCCGCGGCGCGGCCGAGCCAGGGATCGGGTGCGCCGGCGGCCTCAAGGTCGTCGCCGGCAGCGTCCGACGCCCCACCCGGCACCGCTCCGACCCGCACCGCGTCATACCGCGCTGTGGCACGCAGGATACGCGTCATGTCTTCGGGCGAGGGCTCCGCGTCCACGCCCAGCTCCCGCGCGAGCGTGGTCGCGTCGATGACGTGGCCGTACACGAACCCGCCGGTCTGGTTGTCGGCGTCGACGGGTGCGACGAGCCACGCCCATCCCACCGCCGGGAGGCTCCCCAGCAGGCAGAGCGCCAGGGGGAGCGCGGCGTGCGCACGCGGAGCGCCTGCAACCCGGCGCTCGCTCCGCCCGGCCAGGAGGGCGCCGCCGAGGGTGAGGAGGACGAGGGCGGCAGGGACCAGGTCCGCCGGGTGGAAGAGGACGGCGGCGTAGTCGCGCACCGACCACCCCTGGTCCACGGCCAGGAGGGCCAGGAGCGGGAGATACGTCTGGAACGCGCGATGGTGCATGGCGTTGGCCACGCCCACCAGCGCGGTGAGGGCCACCACGGCGACCATCCCCCAGCGCCGCATCCGGCGGGGGAGGGCCGCCACCAGCGCCGCCGGGAGCGCCGCAGCGGAGAGGGCCAGCCCCTGCGACGGCTGGCCCATCCCCAGGCCGAGCTGCACGGCCCACCCCAGCGCCGAGGCCACCGCCCAGGTCCAGAGGACGGACGCGTTCGCCAGGAGGAAGCCGGACCGGCGGGACGGTGCCGGGCGCCCCACGTTCTTCACGCTCCCATGAACCGCCGACGCGGGCCGCCGAGGAAGCCCACCACGACGAACATGCCGAGGAACATGAGCCCCGCGGTCACCGCCGCGGTGACCTGCCAGGCTCTGGAGCCCTGCGTGCTCGGGGCGGACACGCCGGGCACGGGGCCCTCGGTGACCACGAGGCGGAACCGGCCCACGTCCCGCTCCGCGACGATGCGGATCCCCTGGCCCGGGGCGCCGGCCAGCGCGCCGAGCGCGTCCTCGTGCCCGTGGCGGATGAGGTACGCCACGGGGCTTTCCTCCAGCGCCGAGCGCGCCCCCTCCGGGTTCCGCTCGATGCCGCGGAGCGTCAGCCACGGGACCTCGGTGCCGGTGAGGAGCTGCATGCGGCACGCATCCCAGTACTCGGCGTACACCGCGGCCGCCCCGGACGCGCGCACCGCGTCCCTGGCGAGCGCCG
>JBFYZE010000418.1:0-4232 GCA_041309665.1 Gemmatimonadales bacterium
CAGCAGCGTGGTCCGTGCCGAGGCTCTCCTCGGGCAGCTCACCGATGCCGGGTTCACAGCGCGCCTGGCCCGGGTGCCAGGGAGCGACCTGGTCCGGGTGCGCCTGGGGCGGTTTGACTCCGCGGAGGGGGCCGACGCGATATTATGGCAGGTCCGGGACCGGGGGTTCACCGCCACCGTGGCCCGGGACGCCCACCGCGAGGAGCTCGTGGTCCGATGACGAAGCACGCGCACGAGCGCGAGAGCTGGCGGGTCCTCCTGGCCGAGGACAACGACGACCACGCCCTCCTGATCCAGATGGCGCTGGAGCGCGCCACCCAGCTCCCGGTGACCGTGCACCGCGCGCGCAACGGCGACGAGGCCATGGCCCTGGTCTACGAGGTGGAGCCGGATCTCATCCTCCTCGACCTCAAGATGCCGGGCCGGAGCGGCCACGAGGTGCTGGAAGCGGTGAAGGCCGACGAGGAGTTGCGCCGGATCCCCGTTGCGGTCCTGACCTCCTCGGACCGCGACGAGGACATGGCCCGCTCCTACGGGCTCGGCGGGAACCACTTCATCACGAAGCCCGAGAACCCCCTGGAGCTCGAGAGCAAGCTCCGCTCGCTCTTCAAGAACGTCGAGGAGCTCTCCTCCATCCGCCGCGGAGGTACGGGGCGCCTGGAGGCCACGGGGGTGAGCGCCATGGGCCCGGGGAGCCTGGAGGTCCGTCAGGCCCTGCTCTGGGGCATCTTCGCGCTGGTGATCGTGGCGCTGGCGGTCTTCGCCTACGCCATGGGCGTCATGTGACGCGCTTCGGCTAAAGCGCGTCCAGCACCCGCTTCATGCGCTCGCGCACGTCCTCGGCCAGCGGGGCCAGGTCGGCACGCCCGGCGACGCCGAGCTGCTTCACCGGATCCAGGATGGCCACCACCGCCGTGCCCACCTGGTCCCCCTCGTACACGATGACGTTGCAGGGGAGCAGGAGGCCGATGTCGGCCTCCTCGGTCATGGCCCGGTGCGCCAGGGGCGGATTGCACGCGCCCAGGATGCGGTAGGGGCGGAAGTCCACGCCCAGCTTTTGCTCGAGGGTGGCCTTCACGTCGATTTCGGTTAGGACGCCGAAGCCCTCCTTCTTGAGCTCCTCCCGGACCCGGGCGTCGGCCTGGTCCACGGTGGCGGTGAGGGTCTTCTTGAAGCCGTAGCTCAGGTCACGGGTCATGGTCCTCTCCCTGGTCGTGGCGATCCGCAGGCGGAGGCGGACTCGGTCCCCAAAGGTATGACGCCGGTTCGGCTTGTGGAGGGGATCCTCCCCATCGGCATTGCCGCCATGACCACGCCGCGTTCCTTGCGGGACATGCTGCCTGGCCCGGTGACGCCCCGCTACCTGGCGATGGGCCTGGTGGTTGCCGCCGGCGCCTTCGCGTACCAGGCGTGACCTCGACCGGGCTGGCCCGCGTCCTCATGGCGGTGGTGGCGGTCCCGCTGGCCTTCCTGTTCGGCGTGTGGGGATGGATGCTGGTGCGACTCGGCCTCGACACCGGATGAGGGTGGCACCCGCTCGCGCCGTGCAGTATCTCTACCCTGGCTACGCCCCCTCGCCCTCTGCGCACCACTCCGGTGGAGGACCAAGATGACCCTGCTTCGCCTGCGCTCCGCCCCGTGGTGGCTGGCCGCCGCCTCGCTCGTGGCCGCCTGCTCTTCACCTCCTCCCGCCGCCGAGTGGGACGTGAGAGGCGGCGCGCCGGGAGATCCCCTGCCGGGGCTGACTCCCGGGGAGCTGGCCCGCTTCGAGGCGGGGAAGGCCGCCTTCGCACGGGTCTACACCGAGGAGGAGGGACTGGGGCCCGTCTACAACGAGAACTCGTGCAACGCGTGCCACAGCTCGCCGGGGATCGGGGGGAGCGGTGGGGAGGAGCTCGACATCCACGCCACGTTCCAGTTCGACGACGGCACCTGCGATCTCCTGGACGCCCACGGCGGGGGCAACGTGCGGACCCAGGTCACGCGCGTGGCCGCCGCGCTGGGGGTAGAGCCCGAGCGCATCCCGCCCGAGGCCAACCAGCGCGGCTTCTTCACGGCGCCCCCCATGTGGGGGCGGGGTCTCATGGAGGCCATTCCCGACTCCACCCTGGAGGCGCTGGCGGATCCCGACGACGCCGACGGCGACGGGATCTCGGGGCGCGTGGGCCGGGACAGCCAGGGGCGCGTGGGCCGGTTCCGCCGCAAGGCCGACGTGAACAACCTCCAGGATGTGGCTTCCGGGGGTCTCCTGGTGGAGTTCGGCATCACCACCCCCCAGCACCCGAAGGAGTTGGTCTTCAGCGTGGACGTGATCCCCGCGGGCGCAGACCCCGCTCCCGAGCCGGAGGCGGACCAGGCCACCATCGACGCCATCACGGAGTTCATGCGCTTCATCGCGCCGCCGCCGAGGAACATGCCCCAGGACCCGGCCGAGCTGGCCGGGGTGGCCGACGGCGAGAAGGCGTTCTTCGAGGTGGGGTGCGCCGCGTGCCACACGCCCGTCCTCCTGACCGGGCCCAACGCGGTGGCCGCGCTCGACCGGAAGCCCGTGCCCCTCTATTCCAACCTCCTCCTCCACGACATGGGGGTGGAAGCCGGGAACGTGTGCTCGCCGGTGGCGACGGCCACCGAGTTCCGCACCGAGCCTCTCATGGGCGTCGCGCTGCGCGAGGTCTACATGCACGACGGCAAGGCGCCCACGCTCTGGGAGGCCATCGCCCAGCACGGCGGGGAGGGGACGGCCAGCGTCCGGGCCTTCAACGCCCTTCCGGAGCTGCGGCGCCACGCCCTGGTGGCGTTCCTGCTGACGCTCTAACAGGTCGCTGAAGAGGGGGAGTACCCCGCGCGCATGGGGCTTTCGCGGTTCAGCCAAGGAGCGACGACGAGGCGTAGCAACGCTACAGTGAGGAGGAGCGACGCCGGATCAATCGCGAAACCCCCATGCGCCCAACATCATGCCTGGTATGATCATACGTGACAGTGGGTTGGGGCGGCACGGCCCCGCCTCCGTCGTTGGTGCTCCTCGACGTAGCTACGGCTATGCCTTCGTCGCGCCGCCTAGGATTCGGGGCCGTGGCGTCCCCAACGCGGGGTGCTCCCCCTCTTCAGCGACCTGTTGAGGGGCTCTGGTTGATCTAAACGCGCCGCGCCGGGTATCCTTCTCGGCCGATGTCCACCACCGACGACACCCCTCTCATGCAGCAGTGGCGGGACGCGAAGTCCCGCCACCGCGACGCGCTCCTCTTCTTCCGGGTCGGGGACTTCTTCGAGTTGTTCCACTCGGACGCAGAGGAAGGGTCGCGCCTCCTCGGGCTGACCCTCACGTCGCGCAACAACGGCGCCGCGGCACGGGTTCCCCTGGCCGGAGTCCCGGCCAAAGCGCTGGACGACTACCTGGCGCGCCTCGTGAAGCTGGGGCGGAGGGTGGCCATCTGCGACCAGGTGGAAGATCCGGCGCTGGCCAAGGGGATCGTGAAGCGGGAGGTCACGGAGACGGTGACGCCGGGGACGGTCCTGGCCGACGCGCTCCTCTCCGAGCGGCGCAACAACTTCCTGGCCGCGCTCGTGGACGACGGGACAGGAGCTTACGCGCTGGCCGCGCTGGACGTGTCCACCGGCGAGCTCACCGCGCAGCGGGTCCCCGCCGGGGAGTTGGCGGCGGAGCTGGGGCGCATGGAGCCCACCGAGATCCTCCTCCCCCGCTCCGTGGAGGGCTCCCGCATTCCGGGCGCCGAGGCCGGCGGGCCATCGCGCACCTTCCGCGACGACTGGATGTTCGAGGCCGACGTGGGCGCCGCCGAGCTCCTGCGCGTGTACGGCGTGCAGTCCCTGGAGGGGTTCGGCTTCCAGCCGGGTGACAGGCACCTCGTGCGGGCGGCGGGCGCGCTCGTGCAGTACCTGAAGGAGGTGCGCCCGGGCGGAGCGACGCACATCCGCCCGGTCACCATCCGCCGGCCGGGGCACGTCATGCTCCTGGACGAGATGACCCGCCGGAACCTGGAGCTCGTGGAACCGCTCCGCCCGGGGCAGGAGGGAGGCACCCTCCTCGCCGTGCTCGACGACACCGTCACGGCGATGGGCGCCCGGCTCCTGCGGCGGTGGCTCCTGGAGCCGCTCGTGGTGGCCGAGGAGATCTGGCGGCGGCAGGAGGCGGTGGCCGAGCTGCACGACCAGCCGCGACTGCGCGGCCTCGTGCGGGACGCGCTCGCCGGGATCGCCGACGTGGAGCGCCT
>JBFYZE010000419.1:0-5652 GCA_041309665.1 Gemmatimonadales bacterium
GGGCGCCGGGCGCGCCCCCGCCGGGCGGGACCGCCTCGAAGGCCAGGCGCCCGCCGGCCGCGGCGGGGCGGACGACGATCCGGGTCCCCTCCGGAACCTCCGAGTCCAGGAGGTACATGGCCAGGGGGTCCTGCACCGACCGCTGGATGGCCCGCTTCAGGGGCCGGGCGCCGAAGGCGGGGTCGAACCCCTCCTGCGCCAGGAAGTCCTCGGCCTCCTCGGTGACCTCCAGGACCACCCCCAGCTCCCCGGCCAACCGCACGACCCGCTCGAGCTGGAGGTCGACGATGGAGCGGAGCTCCGCGCGCCCCAGGGGGCGGAACACCACGATGTCGTCCACCCGGTTCAGGAACTCCGGGCGGAAGTGGAGGTGGAGCTGGGCGCGCACGTCGCGCTCCACCGATTCCCGGTCTCCCTCCCCCGCGGCCTCCAGGATGAGCTGGCTCCCGATATTGGAGGTCATGATGACGACGACGTTCCGGAAGTCCACGGTGCGCCCCTGCGAGTCGGTGAGGCGCCCATCGTCGAGGATCTGGAGAAGGATGTTGAACACCTCGGGGTGGGCCTTCTCGATCTCGTCGAAGAGCACCACGGCATGGGGCCGGCGCCGTACGGCCTCGGTGAGCTGCCCTCCCTCCTCGTACCCCACGTAGCCCGGGGGCGCTCCGATGAGGCGCGCGACGGCGTGCTTCTCCATGTACTCGGACATGTCGATGCGGACCATGGCACGCTCGTCGTCGAAAAGGAACTCGGCGAGCGCCCGGGCGGTCTCCGTCTTCCCCACGCCCGTCGGGCCCAGGAAGATGAACGACCCGATCGGCCGGTTGGGGTCCTGGAGGCCGGCGCGGGCGCGGCGCACCGCGTTGGACACCGCGCGCACCGCCTCGTCCTGGCCGATGACGCGCTGGCCCAGGTGCGCCTCCAGCTCGGTGAGCCGCTTCCTCTCCGAGGCCAGGAGCCGCTTCACGGGAATCCCGGTCCACTCCGCCACCACCTCGGCGATGTCGTCCGCCTCCACCTCCTCCTTCAGGAACTTCCCCGTCTTCTGGAGCTCCGCGAGCCGCTCGGTGGACTCCTTGATCTCCCGCTCGGCCGCCGGGAGCGTGCCGTACTGGATTTCGGCGGCGCGGTTGAGATCGCCCGTGCGCGTCGCCCGGTCCACCTCCACGCGGAGCTCGTCCACCCGGGAGCGCAGCTCCTGGATCTTGCCGATGACGTCCTTCTCGGCCTGCCATCGGGCCTTCATGCCCTGGCTCTGCTCCCGCAGCCCCGCCAGCTCGGCCTCGATCTCCGTGCGGTGCTCCACCGCGGAGCGGTCCGTCTCCTTCTGCAGGGCCTGGCGCTCGATCTCCAGCTGGGTGATGCGCCGCTCCAGCACGTCGATCTCCGTGGGAAGCGAGTCGATCTCGATGCGGAGCCGGCTCGCGGCCTCGTCGATGAGGTCGATGGCCTTGTCGGGGAGGAACCGCCCCCCGATGTAGCGGTCGGAGAGCTTCGCCGCCGCGATGATGGCGTCGTCGGTGATGCGCACCCCGTGATGCACCTCGTAGCGCTCCTTCAACCCACGGAGGATGGCCACGGAGTCCTCCACCGACGGCGGGGCCACGTACACCGGCTGGAAGCGGCGCTCCAGCGCCGGGTCCTTCTCGATATGCTTGCGGTACTCGTCCAGGGTGGTGGCGCCCACCACGCGCAGCTCCCCCCTGGCCAGCGCCGGCTTGAGCATGTTGCCGGCGTCCACGGCGCCCTCCGCGGCCCCGGCGCCCACGATGGTGTGCATCTCGTCGATGAAGATCACGTAGCGGCCCTGCGCTTCCGTGATCTCCTTGATGACCGCCTTCATGCGCTCCTCGAACTCGCCCCGGTACTTCGCGCCCGCGAGCATGGCCGAGATGTCGAGCTGCAGGAGCTTCTTGTTCGCCAGCGTGGAGGGCACGTCGCCGGCCACCATCCTCTGGGCGAGCCCCTCCACGATGGCGGTCTTCCCCACTCCCGGCTCGCCGATGATGACCGGGTTGTTCTTGGTGCGCCGCGCCAGGACCTTGATGACGCGGCGGATCTCCTCGTCGCGCCCGATCACCGGGTCCAGCTTGCCCCGCTTGGCCTGCTCCGTGAGGTCGCGGCTGAAGCGCGCCAGCGCGCGGTAGGAGTCCTCGGGCGTGTCGTCGGTGACCCTGTGTGATCCGCGCACCTGCTCCAGGGCCGCGCGCACCTCGGAGAGGGTAACGCCGGCCTCGCGCAGGATCCGCCCCGCGTCGTTCTTCTCCCCGGTGAGCCCGAGGAGCAGGTGCTCCGTGGAGATGAACTCGTCGCCCAGCTCCCGCGCCACCTCCTCGGCGGCGTCCAGCGCCTTGCGCAGGTCGCGGGACAGGTTGGGCTCCGACCCTCCCTCCACCCTGGCCATGCGCTCCAGTGCCTCCCGGGCTCGGCTCTGGACCAGGGACGCGTTCACCTCGAGCTTCCGCAGCACCGGCGTGACGATCCCCTCCTCCTGGGAGAGGAGGGCGTCGAGGAGGTGCGCCCCGTGGATCTCGGCGTTGCCCCGCCGGCGCGCGTCGGCGGCGGCGGCCTGGAGGGCCTCGGAGGCCTTCACGGTGAGGCGTTCTGCGCTCAGCATGCTTCAGCTCCCCTTCGGTGCGTTGAGCCTCCCCCGGGCGCCCGCCCGGACCGGCCCTCCTGCCTACCCGCGACGACCCGCTCCGGTTCACCTGGATCACCATGGTTCACGCGGGGATATCAGGCATCGGGGTGGCCTCGTACCTTTCGGGCCGCGAGGGGCTCCGCCCCCCGCGCGCGACGGGGGGACAGGAGACGCTCACCACACGGAAGAAACGATGACCGGCACCACGGATCGCTCACCGACGCAGGGGCTTCGGGCTCTCGCCCTGGCCCTCGCGCTCGCCACGGCCTCGTGCATCGGGGATGCGTCCGCGCCCCCGGCCGAGGGCGGGCTCGACCGGGAGACGTTCATCTCCACGTATGTGGACCTGCGGGCCGTGACGATCCGCGGCGACAGCTTCGCCATCTCCGATGCCCAGCGGGCCGAGATCCTCTCGCGCCACGGCGTCACCGAAGACGCCCTCCTCGGCTTCGCCGAGCTCCACGGCGAGGACGTGCCCTTCATGCGGTCGGTCTGGGACGAGGTGGAGTCACGCCTCGACGCCCTGCGGATCGAGCCCCGCTGACGTGGGCCGGCCGCGCGTCACGTTGGCCCCGCGGCGCCAGGGTCCCTTCCTCGGGGGGCATCCCTGGGTCTTCTCCGGCGCCGTGGCCTCCGTGGCCGGGGAGCCCGCCGATGGCGACGAGGTGGACGTGGTGGCATCGGACGGCGCGTTCGTGGCCCGGGGCCTCTACAACGGCAGGAGCCAGATACGGGTACGACTCTACCGCTGGGAGCCCGCCCCGCTGGACGCTGCCTTCTTCTCGCAACGCATCCGGGAGGCGGTGAGCCTCAGGGAGCGCGTCCTGGGCCTGGACGATCCGGCCGGGGCCTGCCGCCTCGTGTTCTCCGAGGGGGACGGGCTCTCCGGCCTCACCGTGGACCGCTACGGTCCATTCCTGTCCGTGCAGCTCACCAGCCTCGCGCTGGCCACACGCAGGGAGGCGCTCCTCGACGCCCTGGAGGAAGCGACGGCACCTCAGGGCGTGGTGCTGCGCACCGAGAAGGGGATCCTGGAGGAGGAAGGGCTCGAGCTCCGCGACGGGCCCCTGCGGGGCACCGTCCCCGAGGAGCCCTTCGAGATCCGTGACGGCGGGCTCCGCTTCGCGGTGGACCTGCGCACCGGCCAGAAGACGGGCTTCTACCTCGACCAGCGCGAGAACCGCGCCAGGGCGGCGTCGTACGCCCGGGGCCGGGAAGCTGCCGACGTGTGCTGCTACACCGGCGGCTTCACCGTCGCGCTGGCCGCCGCCGGCGCTGCCTCCGTGACGGGGGTGGACGCCTCGGCTCCCGCTCTCGCGCTGGCCGCCTCGAATGCGGAGCGCAACGGCGTGAGCGCGCTCACCCGATTCGAGCGCGGCGATGCGTTCCGATGGCTGCAGGGGGAGGCGGAGGCGGGGCGCACCTACGACATGATCGTCCTCGATCCGCCCCGGTTCGCACGCACCCGCACGGGCGTGCGGCAGGCCGTGGAGGCCTACGAACGGCTCAACCGCCTCGCCATCTCCCGGCTGCGGCCGGACGGCATCCTCGTCACCTGCTCCTGCTCGGGACGGGTCACGCTGGACGAGTTCACCGGCGCCGTGGCCCGGGGCGCGGCGGGGGAACGCCGCACCGTGCAGATCCTCGAGGCGCGGGGCCAGGCCCCTGACCACCCGGTGGCTGCGTCGTGCCCCGAGTCGGCCTACCTGAAGTGCCTCATCTGCCGGGTGGCCTGACGCGGGCCGTCCCCTCCCGCACCTGACGCCGGGAGCCGTGCTCGCGGTCAGCCGGGAATGCGGATCCCGACTCCCACGGCATCCCGCCCGAAGAGCGAGGCCCCGAACCGGACCACCCACCCCGAGGTGAGCGTGAGGTCCAGGCCCAGGTCCAGGGAGGCCTCCAGGGAGACGTTGTCCCCGTCGCCCGTGGCCACGTCCAGGGCCACGTGGGCCCCCGCGTACGGCGCGAAGGCGTTCCCGTCCCCCATCCCGCTCCATCCGGCCACCAGCCCCACCGGGATCGAGACGGCCAGCTCACTCCCCACTCCGGCGCCCACGCCGGACCACCAGAGCACCCGGATGTCGGCGTCCTCCACCGATTCGGCCAGGACCGCGGAGACGTCCACGCCGCCGAACACCGCCAGGTCGTCGTGGTCGGACTGGACGATCCCGCCCCGGTACCCCCACCCCAGGGACGCTCGGTCCTGGCGCCACTGCGCCATGGCCCCCAGCGCTCCGCCCGGGTCGTTGGCCACCAGGAGCACGCTCAGCCCCGCGGGCGCATGGGGAGCCACCAGGGGCGGGCCGTCCCAGGCGTACTGGGCAACGGCGGAGGCGGGCGCGCATGCGAGCGCGGTGGCCAGGGCCAGGGTGGAGAGGTGGACTCGCACGGGAAGCTCCTGTCTGTGGTGACGGGAGGGGGCGACTTCGGCGCCCCCAGCGCCCATATTGGACCGTCACCGGGCGCGGGAGGTTCCCGCCCCCTCGTCTTCAGTCCGCGAAGGAGGGAGGATGGAGTTCCAGAGGGTGTTCAGCGCCGCCCCGTGGGAGGGCCGCATCGGATACTGCCGTGCCCTCAGGGCCGGAGGGCACATCTTCGTGACGGGCACCGCTCCGGTGGCCGCAGGCGGGGGCGTGGAGTCCCCGGGGGACGCCTACCACCAGGCGAAGCGCTGCTTCCAGATCATCGAGGAGGCGCTCGGCCAGCTCGGCGCGAGCCGCGCGGACGTGACGCGCACGCGGATGTTCGTCACCGACATCTCGCGCTGGGAGGAGTACGGCCGGGCCCACGCCGAGACCTTCGGCGCCCATCCCCCCACGACGACCTTCGTCGAGGTGAGCCGGCTGATCCACCCGGACATGCTCATCGAGATCGAAGCCGACGCCATCGTACCCGACGCCTGACCCCATTCCCCCAAGGAAGGACACCATGAGGACCCTCCCGAAGTCCGCCGCCTTCGCCGTGGCCGCAGCATTCCTGCCCGCAGTCGTGGGAGCGCAGGCACCGCTCCC
>JBFYZE010000420.1:0-6543 GCA_041309665.1 Gemmatimonadales bacterium
GGGCGCCGGCCGCCAGGCCGTCGCGGGAGCCCGGGGAGGCTCGGAGGGAGCTGGTGCGGCTTCGGTGAAGATGTCGGCGAGGTAGAGGTCCGCGATGCGGTTCGCCAGGAGCGCGGGGTTCATCTCGGTGGTGTTGCCCAGGATCACGACGGCGAACCTCTGCGCCGGGAAGCGCACCAGCGTGGTGCGGTATCCGGCCCAGGAGCCGCCGTGGCTCCACGTTTCGAGTCCCCGATAGCGGCCGAGGCTCTGCCCCCAGGCGTAGGGGATGGTGTCGCCCCCGGCGAGGACGCCGCGCTCCTGCATGCGCCGGATCACCGCCGGCCCGCCCACCACGGGGTTCTCGAAGTTCCCCACCCACCTGGCCAGGTCCTCGACGGTGGTGAAGATGGAGCTGGAGCCCAGGGCCGTGAGGGAGTTCCACACCAGGTGGTACTCACCCCCCGGGGCGGGGCGGTAGGAGTGCGCCCGGTCCGGCACGACCTCTGTGTGGTCGTCGTGGACGTGGGTATGGGTCATGTCGAGGGGGCCGAAGATCCGCTCCTGGCAGAACTCCCGGAACGAGACCCCGCTCACCCGGGCGACGATCTCGGCCAGGAGGTTGTACCCGGTGTTGGAATAAGCGTGCTCGGCTCCGGGGACGAAGTTGAGCTCCTGCTGGCCGAAGGCCATGCGGAGGATCTGCTGGAACGAGATCACGTCCTGGTAGTCCCATCCCGCGATGCCCAGCGTCGCCGGCCAATCCCTGATCCCGCTGGTGTGGTGGACCAGGTGCCGGATCGTGATGGGGTGGCCGAAGTCCGGGAGCTCGGGGATGTGCTTCCTCACCTCGTCGTCCAGCGAGAGGCGCCCCTCCGCCTCCAGGAGCGCCACCGCCATGGCCCCGAACTGCTTGGAGACCGAGGCGATGTCGAAGACCGACGTCGTGCGGATGGGGACGCCGTGCTCCAGGTCCGCCATCCCGTACCCTGCGGCGTGGACCACTTCCCCGTCCCGTAGGACGAGAACCGCGGCGCCGGGGGAGTCCGGCCGGTGCCACCGCTCGAAGACCCTGTCCACCGCAGCGGGGAGGGAGTCCTCGCTCGGCGGGCTGCCCTGTTGAAGCGGGACCGCGGCCAAGGGCGGGGTCCTCCCCGAGAACGCCGCCAGGAGGAGAGCTGCCCAGACCAGCCTGCGCCATCCGTTCGTATCCATGGGTCTGCCCGTGTCCGAGACGCATCGGCGTCGCGCACGGGGGTACCGGCGCGCACCCGGGAAGCAACTTGGGCCGCGCCGGCCCGAATCGGCCAGGGCCGGGGAATGACCTGCTAGAACGCGAACGGCACCGAGCGGCCCTCGCCGCCCGCAGCCGCGCCCACCTGCAGCACCAGCGTCGCCGGGCCGCCCCCGTATGCCTCCGCGTAGGCCCGGCGCAGCGGCTCCAGGTCGAAGCGGAGCGTGCGGCGCACCAGCGCCTTGCACGCGTCGCCGTGGGCGTCGTGGGTCACCGCCACGCCCACCTGCACCGGCCAGGACTCCATCCAGCCGGTCCACGCGACGGCGTCCACGTCGTGGACGGTGCACCCGCCCGACCATCCCGCGTCCACTTCCAGGACGCCTCCTTCGACGCGGGCGTCGTGGAGATGGAGGGCGTCGGCCGCGAACCCCTGGAGCCCCGTGTCCTGGGAGAGGACGAGAGGAGGGGTGGCGCGACGGAGGAGTTGGAGCGTGCGGACCAGCTCACGGAAGGGCTCGGGGAGGAGCCCCTCCGTGCCGCCGAAGGTCCGGACCCGAGCCTCCCATCTCCACGTCACCCGGTAGTGGAACTGGTCGCAGCACTGGGTTCCCGAGTCCTCGGGCCCGGTCCAGGCGGGGAGCCCGGAGCTGTCCACGGCATCCGCCAGCGCGCGGCTCTGTGCGGGGGTGAGCAACAGGAGGGTATCGCCGGCGGCGAAGTCGCAGAGACTGCGGCACGCCGTCGCCGTCACCGCGCCGCCTTCGACGCGGTAGGCATAGTCCGCCGCCGCGATCCCGCCGGTGACCTCCACCTCGATGCGCTCGTCGCCCGCCCCGGGAGCGGTGGGAGCGTCGTCGCACCCGGCGGTCGCCGTTGCCAGGACGAGGGCGAGCGCGAGGGTCGGCAGGTTCCGCATCATGACGAGGATACGAGCGGGAGCGGGGCGCCGTGACAAGCGGGCGCTCACGGTCGCCCGCTACGCGCTCCCGCGGAGCTCATACAGCGGCTCGAAGCGCGCGGTGAAGTGGCGAAGCACGGGCGCCTCCTCCACGAAGCGGAACCCGCCGATGGCCTCGCGGCGCCGGTACACGTCCAGCGCCACGTCCACCAGGTAGTCGATCTGGCTCTTGGTGTACACGCGCCGCGGGATGGCCAGGCGCACCAGCTCCATCTTCGAGGGGACGTCCTGTCCGGTGGCCGGGTCGCGGTGCCCGAACATCACGGTGCCGATCTCCACTGCGCGGATCCCTCCCTCCAGGTACAGCTCCGCGACCACCGATTGTCCTGGGAACTGCAGGGGAGGCACGTGGGGAAGGAACGCGGCGGCGTCGATGTAGACCGCGTGCCCTCCGGGCGGCTGGACGATGGGGATGCCGCCCTCGGTGAGGTGCTCGCCCAGGTAGCGCGACACCTCGATGCGGTACGTGAGGTAATCCTCGTGGAGGACCTCCTCCAGCCCCACGGCGATGGCGTCCAGGTCCCGTCCCGCCATGCCCCCGTACGTGGGGAACCCTTCGGTGAGGATCAGGAGGTTCTCCTCCTGCCGCGACAGGGCGTCGTCGTTGGTGCACAGGAAGCCGCCGATGTTGGCGAGGCCGTCCTTCTTGGCCGACATGGTGCATCCATCGGCCTGGGCGAACATCTCCCGTGCGATCTCCTTCGGCGACGCGCCGGCGTACCCCATCTCGCGCTGCTTGATGAAGAACGCGTTCTCGGCGAATCGGCACGCGTCCAGGTAGAACGGGATCCCGTGGCGGTGGCACACCGCGCTCACCGCCTTGATGTTGGCCATGGAGACCGGCTGCCCACCCCCGGTGTTGTTCGTCACCGTGAGCATGCAGATGGGGATGCGCTCACTGCCCACGCGCGCGATGAGCGCCTCCAGGGCAGCGACGTCCATGTTCCCCTTGAAGGGGTGGACCTTCGAGGGCACCAGCCCTTCCGGGATGGGGAGGTCCACCGCCTCCGCACCGGTGGCCTCGATGTTCGCCCGGGTCGTGTCGAAGTGGGTGTTGCTGGGCACCACGTGCCCCGGTCGGCACACGGTGGCGAAGAGGATGCGCTCGGCGGCGCGTCCCTGGTGCGTCGGGATGACGTTGCGGAACCCGAAGATGTCCTTCACCACCGCCTCGAAGCGGTACCAGGACTTGCTCCCGGCGTAGGCTTCGTCACCGCGCATGACGGCGGCCCACTGCTCCGAGCTCATGGCCGACGTGCCCGAGTCGGTGAGGAGGTCGATGAGCACGTCCTCGGCGCGGAGCTTGAAGACGTTGAAGCCGGCTTCGCGGAGGTGGACCATGCGCTCCTCGGCGCTGGTCATCCGGATCGGCTCCACGACCTTGATGCGGAAGGGCTCGATGATGCGTCGGCTCGGGCTCATGGCTCATCTCCGGGGGGCGAAGCGCTCCAGGATCCACGAGCTCACGGCCTCCAGGGCCGTCGGGCTCATGGTCTCGGTGATGGTGGCGTACTCCGACGGCCCGCCGGTGCGCGCCGTCTGGAAGAGGTGGTTCAGCCCGGGGAGGAGGCGCGTGGTCACGTCGTCGTTCCCCCCGCGCCTCAGTGCATCGCCCACTTCCCGGAGGTTGACCTCCGCGGGCACCTGGAGGTCCAGGCTCCCGTTGATGGCGAGGACCGGCACGCGGACCTTCTCCAGCGTGGGCCGGGGGTCGTAGGTCAGGAAGAAGCGGAACCAGGGCGAGTTCACCTGCCGTGCCTGTGCTTCAAGGGCGGCCGGGGTCAGCTCGCCCTCCATCCGGCGGCGTGTCTCCTCGGGGAGCGACGCGACCGCCTCCTGGAGCACGCGCCGGAGCTCCTGGGCCGCTGCCGCGGTGTCGGGCTGGGCGCGGACGACGGCGAACAGGCGCTGCTGGATCTCGCGGTTGGCGGCGGTCTGGGCGTCGGAGGCACCTTCTGCGCGGGCGATGAGCTCACCCTGGAGGTAGATGATCTCGTCCCCGGGGAGCCCTGGGCCGGCCAGCATCACGACGAAGGCCACGTCGTCTGAGCGCACCGCCGCCATTGGGCCGACGAGCCCTCCCTCCGAGTGTCCGGCGATCCCCACGGCGCCCAGGTCGCTCCGGGCCCTCAGGAACGCCACCGCGGCCTGGGCGTCGGAGGTGAAGTCCTCGGACGTGGCGGTGGCAAACGTCCCCGTGGAGCCGCCCACGCCCCGGTCGTCGTAGCGGAGCACTGCGATCCCCTGCCGGGTCAGGTGGTCCGCGAGGACGAGGAACGGCTTGTGCCCCATGAGGGACTCGTCCCGGTCCTGGGGCCCCGAGCCCGTCACGAGCACCACGGCCGGGAAGGGCCCGGCGCCCGGGGGGAGCGTGAGCGTCCCTGCCAGCACGACGCCGGCCGCGGCGTTGGAGATGCGCACCTCCTCCGCCCGATACGGGAAGGGTGGCTTGGGGTGCTGCGGGCGCTCCGGGGGCGGAGGCGCCTCCCCGCGGGAGAGGGCCAGGGGGAGCCGGGCCGCTCCCTGGGTGAAGGTGCCTTCCAGGCGGGTGCCGTCGGCGGAGAGCGTACCCTCGTACGTCATGCCGAGGTTGGCGACGGTGAAGCGGAGAACCACCCCCTGGGCGGTCACCGAGGTGGCTGGGATCCCAGCGGCGCCCTGGTCCGGGCTGTCCATGGTGCCGGAGAGGGCGCCGCCGGCTCGCTCGGCCACGTGGAAGACCAGACGGAGCTTCGCCGCGCCCGCGTCCAGGACGCCGGTCCACGTGCCCTGGAACGCCGGGGGCGCGGGTGTGGCCTGGGCGCCCAGGGGGCGGACGGGGGCGAAGATGGCGGCGAGGGTCAGGGCGGTGAGGAGAGCGGGGCGGATCATGGTTCGCAGGGTTGGAGGACGCTTCGTGGAGCCTCTCCCCCTACGTGTTCGGGCAGCCCCTGCTTCAGAAGGTCTCGAGGGAGTGGAAGACCTCGGTGCCGTTCTTGAGCCAGTGCTCCCGGAAGGGATAGGGAGCCACCTCGCTGGGAAGTACCGCGCGGGTGAACTCGTGGGGGTAGAGGATCATGCTCCCCCGCTCGTTCTCGTGGACCGTGTACTGTCCACTGATCTGCACGTTGGCGCGGTAGCGCGCCTTGCCGCACCCGGCGAAGCTCTGGAGGAGGTGGCTGGTGGACTCCCAGGCACCCTGGGTGACGCTGAAGTCCACGATGGGCTGGCCGCCGCCCCACGCCCGCACTCGCAGCCGCTCCGGCGTCTCGATGAACTGGGCGTCGATGTCCTGTTCCACGTAGGGGAAGTGGTACCGCTCGGCGCGGAGCCGCCTCGCCTCCGCGGAACTGGTGGCCACCAGGAAGGGGAAGAACCCGGCCTTGGCGTGATGCCCCCACTCCTCCACCATCGGCGGCACGACGACGGCGAACATGAGCTCGGTGTAGGGACCCACCACGCTGTCCTCGAAGAGGAAGGCGGTGACCGTGAGCACGCTCCGCTGGTGCCTGACCTCGATGGGCTGCAGGTACGCCGGGATCACTCCCCGGGCGTCCGCCGTGGCCATCTCGAAGAAGGCGCTGACTCCCGTGCTGAAGCAGTACTTCCCTACCGACATACTCCGTACCTCTTCAGGACGCCGATGATGATGTCGGCGCCCCGGTCCAACTCCTCCTCGGTGTGAGCGGCGGAGATGGACATCCGGAAGCGGGACTTGTGCTTGCCCACAGCGGGGTACTTCACGGGGTTGATGAAGACGCCGCCCCGGAACACGTCTTCCGCCATCTGGAAGATGCGGGCGTCGTCGCGGACCATGATGGGGATCACCTGCGACGACGTGTCCCCGACGGGGACGCCGTGGTCGGCCAGCTTCTTCATCATGAACGCCACGTTGTGCCAGAGCTTCGCGCGGAGCTCCGGCTCCTTCTGCGCCAGCTCCAACGCCTTCCTGAGCCCCGCCACGACCACCGGCGAGAGGGCGCAGGAGAAGAATCGGGAGCGGGAGAATCCGCGGATGTAGTTCACCATCTGGGCGGAGCCGGCGATGTACCCGCCCTGGCCGCCCAGGCTCTTGGAGAAAGTCCCCAGGTGGATGTCAACCTCGTCCTCGAGGCCCTGGGACTCCACGACGCCGCGGCCGTTCTCACCGAACAGGAAGGCCGAGTGGGCCTCGTCGATCATGAGGCGGGCGCCGTGCTTGCGGCACACCTCGACGATGTCGGCGAGCGGCGGCTGGTCGCCGTCCATGGAGTACACGCCCTCGACCACCACGAGCTTCTTGCCCGGGAAGTCGGCCAGCTTCCTGTTCAGGTCCTCCACCTTGTTGTGGCGGAAGAAGCGGGAGTTCGCCTTGGACAGGATCATCCCGTCCACCACCGACGCGTGGGCG
>JBFYZE010000421.1:0-10830 GCA_041309665.1 Gemmatimonadales bacterium
CCGCCTCGAGGTCATCCCGCTCCATATGCCCCCGCTGCGGGAGCGTCTGGCCGACATCCCCCTCCTCGTGGAACACGCACTCCAACGCCTCCGCCGGCGCCAGGGGATGCGGGTGCCCCGCTTTTCGGCCCAGGCGGTGGCAGCCCTCGGGGGGTACTCGTGGCCTGGGAACGTCCGCGAGCTCATGAACATCGTGGAGCGTCTCTGCATCCTCGCGCCCGCGCCCGAAGTGCAGGCGGGGGACGTGGCGGGGGTCTTGTCGCCCTCGCGTGGTCGGGCCGAGGGCGCCCCTCCGGTCGCACCGGGCTGCCAGGAGAGCGACCCCCGCGGCCTTCACGATCGCCTGGAGGATTACGAGCGGGAGCTCATCCGCGGCGCTCTGACCGAGGCCTGCGGCAACGTGGCCGAGGCCGGGCGCCGGCTCCAGACGGACCGGGCGAACCTGTACCGGCGCATGCGCCGCCTGGGGATCCGGGAGTGACCCCTGGGCGTGTCCATGGGCCACACCGGCATGCCATTCGCGTCCTTCCGCCACAGGTCGAACAGTCCGGGCATATGGCGTAAC
The DNA here is from genome assembly GCA_041309665.1 of Gemmatimonadales bacterium. Lineage (GTDB taxonomy): Bacteria > Gemmatimonadota > Gemmatimonadetes > Longimicrobiales > Gaopeijiaceae > SZUA-318. The sequence continues at coordinate 566 of JBFYZE010000421.1, forward strand.
CATCAGTCCGACTGATAGGTACGATATTCATGGAACCTGGTACGTTCCCTGCAGTCAGGCCCCCTGTCGTGCGCAGCGTGTCCCTTGGAGGAGGTGGACGGGTCATGTCGTGGAGGATGGGTTGGGCCGTGGCGTTCCTGGCCGCGGCGCCACTGGCCGCGCAGGAGCGCCTGGAGCAGCTGGATCTCCCCCGGAGCGTGGCGAACGAGATCATCGCGTTCTTCAATCGGGAGACGACCACCCGGTTCCAGGGGAAGGCGGAGGTGCCCCCGGGAAGCGTGATCGAGGGGGACGTCGGCGTTCTCTCGGGGCCCTTCACCGTGGCCGGTGAGGTCCGGGGGAGCGTTGTGGTGGTCAACGGCGACCTGGAGGTGCTCCACGGGGGCCGCATCTCGGGTGACGTCACCGTCATCGGGGGCCAGATCGTGGCCGGCTCGGATGCCGTGGGCGGTCAGGTCGCCGTGTACTCCGAGGGCCTGAGGGTCCGGAGCAGGGAAGGTCGGATCTCCCGCGACGAGGGCCCCTGGGCCGGGTGGCGCGACCGTCACCACAGGGGGAACGCGTACATCTCCGTCCGGAACGGGGGGAGCTACAACCGCGTGGAGGGGCTCCCGGTCATGATCGGCCCGGTGTTCAGGTCCGAGGGGGAGGACTTCCTCCGCGCCGACGTGATGGCCATCTGGCGGTCGGATTCGGGTGTCCGCCTGGATTCCGACGAGCTGGGCTACTTCATCCGCGCTGAGCAGCACATGGGCCCGGCAGGCCGCTACAGCGTGGGCGCCACGGTCCACTCGATGGTCGTGCCCATCGAGGAGGGTGGCCTCACACACACCGAGGCCTCCCTTGCGACCTTCCTCCTGGGGCGGGACTACCGCGACTACTTCGAGCGGGAGGGCTTTTCCGCGTTCCTGCGCTTCCACGACGAGGAGGCCGGCGTGCGCCTCACCGCCGAGTACCGGAACGAGGACCACGCCTTCGCCCCCGTGGGGGACCCCTGGTCGTTCAAGGACGACGACACGGCCTGGCGTCCCCAGCCCCTGGTGGCCACGGGGAGCCTCCGCACGGTGGGCGGCGAGCTCGTCGTGGACGACCGGAACGACCGGGACGACCCCAGCGACGGCTGGTACCTGGCCGCCTCGGCGACGGCCGGGCTGGGCGGCGAGCTGCTGGCACCGAACTACACGGACCTCGAGGCGGGATCTGGCGTCTTCTTGCTCCAACCCCGCGCCGTGGACACCGACTTCACCGCCGCCTCCCTGGACCTGCGGCGCTACACCCGCCTGGGGCCCGGCGCCGACCTCCGCCTCCGCGGGTTCGTGGCGGGCTCTGTTGACGGCGATCCGCTCCCGCCCCAGTTCCAGCGCGCGCTCGGCGGAGAGGGGTCTCTCCCGGGCTATCCCCTCCTGTCCGTGGACTGCGGGGCCCGCACCCGAACCCATGGACTCCTCGCCTCCGGCGACCCGGAGACACCGAGAACCCCTGTGTACGCGGGCTACGGCTGCGATCGGGTGGCGCTCTTCCAGGCCGAGTACCGGGGAAGCGTCTCCTTCGACATGGGGCTCGGCGACGACGACGAGTGGGACGAGGGGTGGGGATGGGCCCCCTCGGTGAGCATCGACCCCAGCTGGTCGGTATTCTTCGACGCCGGGCGCGGATGGTCGTTGGCCGGGGAGGGGACGCCCGCCCGCCTGGGTGCCGACTCGGAGACGCTCATGGACGTGGGCGTGGGCTTCTTCCTGGGCGACATCGGACTCTACTGGGCCTGGCCGCTCAACGGCGAGGACCGGGACTCGAACTTCTTCGTGCGGCTCAGCCATCGCTTCTGAACGGGCGTGCCGACCTTCCCGACGGCGGGCCGCGCGCCGCGCCCCCGCCGTCGCCCGGGCCCTCCGACGGGGGGTCCTCGCCACCCTTCTGTGCATGGCCCTCCCTGCCGCCGCTGGAGCCCAGGGCGCGGCCCCGCTCTACCTGCGCCCCCAACCCGGGACCGGGGCCCTGGAGATGCGCCTGGGAAACGTCTTCGAGGACGAGGCACTGGTCCGCGCGCTCCACTCCGGGCTCCCCCTTCGCGTCCTGGTGAGGGCCGAGCTCTGGAAGGACGGCTTCTTCGACAGCCAGCGGGGAAGGGGGGAGTGGCGCGCCAGCGTGGTCTACGACCCGCTTGAGCGGCGCTACCGCGTCGCCACCGGCGGCGAGGGCGCCACCGAGCTCTCCGTGGACTCCTTGAGCGCGGCCCGGGATGCGCTCCAGGCGGCGTTCGCCGTCCCCCTCCGCCCCTTCGAGGAGGGGCGCTACTACTACCTGGGCCAGGTGGAGATCGAGACCCTCTCCCTCTCCGACCTGGACGAGCTCCAGCGCTGGCTCCGCGGCGACCTGGCCACGTCTGCGGGCGGCGAGGGGGAGATGGGGACGGCCGTGGAGCGCGGCTTCCACAGGGTGATGGTGCGGGTGCTCGGGATCCCCGTCCGCCGGTACCGGGTCAGGACCCAGCCCTTCACCTACGGGGCCCGCGACCCGGGTTGAGCCGCCGGTTCCGCTCCCGGATCAGCCGAACGTCGCCTCCCGGACGGTGAGCGCGGTGATGCGCTCCCGGTCCGGCTCCACGCCGATTCCGACGCCCGCGGGCACGCGCATCTCACCGTCGCGGACCTCGAACTCCGGATCCACGATGTCCCTCTCCCAGTACCGGCGCGACGCGGAGATGTCCCCGGGGAGTACGAAGCCCGGGAGGGAGGCCAGCGCGACGTTGTGGGCGCGCCCCACCCCCGATTCCAGCATCCCACCACACCAGACGGGGAGCCCCCTGGACACCATCAGGTCGTGGATGCGCCGCGACGAGGCGTGCCCTCCCACCCGTCCGGGCTTGATGTTCACGATGCGGCAGCTCCCCAGCTCCAGCGCCAGCTCCATGTCCTCCACGGACTCGATGGACTCGTCCAGGCAGACGGCCGTGTCGAGCTGCGCCTGAAGGCGCGCGTGGTGGAGGAAGTCGTCGTAGAAGAGAGGCTGTTCGATCATCATGAGCCCCAGGCGGTCCAACTCCTTCAGCCGCGGGGCGTCCGCCAGCCTGTACGCAGAATTGGCGTCGGCCATGAAGCGGACGTCGGGGAACCGCTCCCGGAGCCCGGCGAGCATCTCCACGTCCCGCCCGGGCTTGATCTTGATCTTCACCCGGGCGTACCCGTCGCCGATGAACCCGGCCACCTTCTCATGGAGCGCCTGGTCGCTCTTCTGGAGCCCCACGCTCACGCCGACGGGCACCGCAGCGCGCGTGCCGCCCAGCTTCGCCGACAGGGAGACCCCGTCCATTCGGGCCGCGAGGTCCCATGCGGCCATCTCCACCGCGGCCTTGGCCATCCGGTGCCCGCGGATCCACGCAGCGGGGCCGAGCACGTCCTCCGGCTCCGCGAACTCCCGCCCCACCACCGCCGGCAGGATGAAACCCGTCAGCATATGCCACGCGGTCTCCGTGGTCTCGTAGGAGTATCCCGGATCCTCTCCCACCACGCACTCCGCCCATCCCTCCAGCCCCTCCCCCCGCAGCGTCAGGAGCAGGACCCTCCGGTTCTGCTGGCCCCCGCTGCTGATCTCGAAGTACTCCTTCAGGCGGAGGGGGATCTCGCGAAGCTCGGCTCTCTCGATTCTCATGGGTGGCTCTCGCGGAACAGCAGGTAGTGGGACGTGTGCGGACCGCGGACCAGCTCGCGCACCTCGTAGCCGCGGCCCACGTAGTGGGTCAGGGCCATGCGCGTGCTCCGGCGCCAGGCGACGGCGAGCTCCATGGACCCGGCCATGACGGCGGAAATGTCCGCCGGGATGGCGACGCTGACGACGGGATCCTCCATCCCCAGGGACACCCGCCCTGGCTCGGGCGGCTGGCCCCCCGTGTGATGCGCCGGACCCAGGGCCGCAGGATACGCGCTGAGCACGCCGACGTCGGGTCCCCGCTCCTCTCCGGCCATGCGACGGCGCACGCGCTCCGAATCCATGCCCCAGAGGGCGATGAAGCGGTCGGTTCCGATGCCACGGTGGAGCGGGGAATCGGTCTCGCCGTACATGTCCTCGGCATACTCGCGCACCACGATGCCCAGCTTGGAGAAGTTCAGATAGGCGTTGCGCGACTGCAGGGGATCGAAGGTCCAGTGCATCTTCGTCACGCCCCGCTCCATCATGACCTGGCGCTGATAGGCCTTGAGCCGGGTGCCCAGCCCCGAGTCGCGGAGGCTCCGCTTCACCGCCAGCATGTCGGACCAGTGGACCACCTCGCCGTCGCGCACGCCCGTCATGCCGAAGACGAAGCCCACCAGCGACCCGTCCCGCGCGTAGGCGCCGGCCGCGATCCCGCCGATGATCTGGACCACCTTCAGGGTGGCTGTCGGCACCCGATCTGCGAACCCCTCGCCCCAGGTCTCTTCCTGGAGCCTCTCGCAGGCCCGGAACTCCTCGATGGTCCTGAAGGGCCGGATGTCCCAGGACGTCATATCCGGACGCCGTGCGTAGGATACACCGGGGCCGCCAGGAGCATGGCCAGGAGCGCACATCGGTCCACCGTGGCGTCCACCACGATGTGCTCGTGCACCGCGTGGGCGCCGTCGCCCACCGCCCCGAGGCCGTCGAGCGTCGCCGTGTAGCCGCTGGTCACGCTCCCGTCCGAGGCGCCCCCCACCATGGTCTCCCCCAGGGGAAGGCCGAGCGCCTCCGCGGCGGAGCGCGCCTGCTCCCAGAGCCGACGGTTGCGAGACGTGCGCTCCAGGGGAGGGATGGTGTGTCCCGCCTCCAACCGGAGCGTCACGCCGGGGGTCTCGGGGCGGAGCGCCCGAAGGGTGCCCTCCATCCGCTCGGCTTCAGCGGAGGTGACCACGCGCACGTCCACCTCCGCGCGGGCCCGGGCCGCCACCACGTTCGAGCGGGTGCCGCCTTCCACCAACCCCACGTTCACCGTGGTGCCGCGCTCCAGGTCGGTGAGCGCGTGCAGGGTACGCACGAGGCAGGCCAGCTCGTGGATCGCGCTGGCGCCCCCGCCCGGATCGAGCCCGGCGTGGGCTGGGCGACCCTGGATGTGCACCGTGTAGGTCCCCACTCCCTTCCGTGCGGTCTTGAGCAGGCCCTGGGGCCCGAACGCCGGCTCGGGCACGAAGGCACGGCAAGCCAGCCGGGCCAGCCGTCGGATGGCCCGCCCCGATTCCGGGCTCCCGATCTCCTCGTCGGAGTTGAGGAGGAGGACCGGGGTGGCGGGGAGCTCCACGTCCAGCTCCCGGAGCGCGCGGAGGGCGAAGACCATGAGGGTGACCCCGGCCTTCATGTCGAAGACGCCCGGGCCATGGAGCCTGCCCGCTTCCTCACGGAGCGGCATCTCCTTCAGCGTGCCCACCGGCCAGACCGTGTCGGTGTGCCCCACGAGGAGCTGCGCGGGCCGTCCCCGGCGCCGCGACCGCGGCCTCGCCAGCAGGAAGCCACCGGTGGCACGCCCCGGCCGTCGCGTCACGCGGAACCCCACGCCCTCGAGGGCGTCCGTCAGTAGCTGCTGCACGGGCGCCTGGGCGGCGGGCACGTCGCTGGGCGACTCGGCTTCCACCAGCGCGCGGAGAAGAGAGAGCAGGGGCTCCCTCTGGCTCCGAACCGACCGGAGGAGCGCCTTCGGGTCCACGGCCCCGGTCAGCGCCTCGTCTGTTCCGCTCATGCGTAGAACCCCGCCCGTCGGTAGCTCTCGTCCAGCAGCTCCACCGGGTGGATGATCCCCTCGGGCGCACCCTCCAGGATCAGGCCGGCCCCGATCTGCATCATGCACCCCGGGTTGGGGGTGGCAGCCACGTCGCACCTGGCGCGCCGCACCGCCGCGATCTTGTCGCCCCCGATCCTGCCTCCCAGCTCGGGGTGGGTGATCCCGTAGATGCCGGCGCCGCCGCAACACTCCGAGGCGTCGTCGATGACCGTCACCTCGGCGCCGGGAACCGCCGCCAGAACGGTGAGGGGAGCCTGCCGGATGCGTTGGGCGTGGAGCAGGTGGCAGGGGTAGTCGAACGCCACCCGGCACGGCACCGGCGCCCCGCGGCGGGGCCCGACCTCGGCGAGGATCTCGTGCACGTCCCGCACCTTCGCGGAGACCGCCTCGGCCCGCGCCGCGAACGCCGGGTCGTGGGCCAGGAGGTGCCTGTACTCCTTCATGGTCGCGCCGCACCCGGCAGCGTTCACCACCACGAGCTCCACGCCCGGGGATTCGAAGCATACCACGTTCGACCTCGCGAGGCCGCGCGCGCCCTCCAGGTCCCCGCTGTGCGCGTGCAGGGCTCCGCAGCAGTCCTGGCCGCGCGCGGTGACGACCTCGAACCCGTTGGCCTCCAGGACCCGGACCGTCGCGGCGTTGACGCGCCCATACAGGCCCTCCTGGACGCACCCCTCCAGGATCGCAACCCGGCCTCTCCGCGGAGGCTTCGGGTCCGAGAGAAGCGCGCCGGCGCCTCCGGGCGCAGACGTTCCGCGCCTCAGCCCCTTCCACGGCGCCGTGGCGGCGACCATCGCCATGCCGAGCCGGGCGCTCCCCAGCACCCCGCGCCCGGGAAGAAGTCGCGCCGTCAGCGCAGCCAGGCCCGAGGCCTGCGCCACCTTCCCCCCGAAGAAGAAGGCCCGGCGGATCGGCACCGAGGAGAATACGAGGAGGAGGATCCGGGTGAGGATCGACGGGCGCCGGTGCTTGGCCGCCACATCGCGGGCGAGCTCGATGAGCTGGCCGTACTCCACGCCCGAGGGGCACACGGTCTCGCAGGCCCGGCATCCCAGGCAGCGGTCGATGTGCGTCTGGAAGGCGTCGCTCGCAGCGTCGAGCCTCCCGTCCACCACCGCGCTCATGAGGTGGAGTCGCCCCCGCGGCGAGTCCGCCTCGTCCCCCAGGCGGTTGTAGGTCGGGCACGCAGCGAGACAGAACCCGCAGTGGACGCAGGGGAGCAGCCGCTCCCGCTGATCCTCCAGGGATCGGGCCAACGCATCGGCGGCGGCCGGCACCATGTCAGTTCTCCTTCCCCAGCAAACCGCGGATGAGCGCGGCGAGACCGCCCAGACCACCTCGGGCCCGCCACTGCAGGAGGGCACGCATCACGCGCGCCGACTCCTTCGAATAGGGAAACCAGTACGTCTCGCGCTTCAGGCCGGCCCGGTCGGCGAAGAGCGTCTTCGCGCGGGTCATCTCGTCCAGGGCTTCCACGCCCCGGCGCCTCCCGAACCCGCTGTCGCCCACGCCACCCATGGGGAGGGACGGCACGCTGTAGTGGCTCAGCACGTCGTTGACCGAGACCCCGCCTGCGCGCAGCTTGCGCGCTACCTGCAGGCCCCGCCGCCTGTCGCCGGTCCACACGCTGGCGAAGAGCCCGTACGGGGTGGAGTTCGCGAGGCGCACGGCCTCCGCCTCGTCGTCCACGGCGACGATGGGCAGGAGGGGACCGAAGGACTCCTCCCGCACCACGTCCATGGACCCGTCCACGTCCACGAGGACCGTGGGGGGGAAGAAAGGCGAGCCGGACGCGCGGCTGCCGCCGCACAGGGCCCGGGCGCCCCCGGCGAGGGCGGCATCGACCTGCCGCTCGATGACGCCCAATTGTGCCGGAGCGATGATCGGGCCCACGTCGGCGTCGTCCCCGGACCCCACCCGCAGGGCCCGCGCCAGCTCCGTCGCCCGCTCCACGAAGGGCCGGTAGACGGAGCGCACGACGTAGACGCGCTCCACGGAGATGCACGTCTGTCCGGCGTTGAAGAAGGCGCCGAACACGATCCCCCGGGCGGCCCGCTCCAGGTCGGCGTCCTCGAGAACGATGGCGGCGTCCTTCCCCCCCAGCTCCAGCGTCACCGGGGTCAGGGTGGAGGCGGCCGCCTCCATGACCTTCCTTCCGGTGGCGGTGGACCCGGTGAAGGCGATGCGGTCCACGCCCGCCTGCACGAGGGCCCGGCCCGTCGCGCCGTCGCCGGGGATCACCTGGACCAGCCCTCCCGGGATCCCTGCGTCTTCCAGGAGCCGGAGCACGAGGAGCGCGGTGAGCGGGGTGAGCTCGGAAGGCTTCACCACCACGCCGTTCCCCGCGAAGAGCGCCGGAGTGACGCAGTCCATCACGAGCACGAAGGGGTAGTTCCAGGGGGTGATCGCGCCCACCACCCCGAGGGGCTCCCGCTCCACCCATCCCGCCTTGGTCACCATCCACCCGGTTCCGGCGCGCCGCGTGCGCAGGTGGCGCGGTGCGACCCGGGCGTAGTAGCGGACGAGGTCCACCGCCACCAGGATCTCCGCCAGCGCCTCGGCCCGGGGCTTTCCCGTCTCACGGCGGATGCAGTCGGCGATCTCGTCGCACCGCCGGCCCATGACGCGCGCCAGCCGCCGCATGACGCGCGCGCGCTCCTCGGCTGGACGCTTCGCCCACCCGGCCTGGGCGGCGCGCGAGGCCGCCACCGCCGCCCGCACCTCCAGGGTGGCCAGGGTCACGTCTCGAACCTGCCCGGAGAGAGGACGCCGAGCGGGTCGAAGCGGGCCCGGAGCGCCCTTCCGAGCCCGGCTGCCTTGCCGGCCGAACCGTACGCGGGGAAGCCGGCCAGGAGCTCCGGAGCGCCCCGCTCCGCCACGAGGCTGCCGCCCAGCGCTTCCAGCCGGGCGCGCAGCTTCGCCAGGGCAGCGGTGTCCGCACCCGACTCCACCCCCACCCGCACCCTTCCCGACATGACGTCGGCGGAGAGCGCCGCCACCGGCACGGCGTCGTGCACGGCGGACAGGACCTCGGCGAGGAGCCCCGGAAGCGCGAAGGCCCGGAGCACGAGCGGGTGGCGCGCGGCGTGGTCCCTCACCACCTCCAGGGTGCGCTGCGCCTCGCTCCCCCGGAGGGACTCGGCCAGGCCCAGCGAGGGCCCCAGGAGCTTCGCCACGTCCGCGTCCACCGCCGCACCGGCCCCCTGCACACGCACCACGAGCGCACTCCCCCTGCCAACCGGGCCCGGGGACATGAGGACGGCGGAAGCGGGCACCACGCCCGCCGTCGCCACGCGGCGAGCCGCGTCCAGAAGGGCCCCTGGACCGTCCCCCTCCAGGACCACCGCCCGCTCCTCCATCGGCCGCGGGAAGAGCCGGAGGGACGCTGAGACGACGACGCCGAGGGTCCCGCGGCTCCCCACCATCAGCTTTACCAGGTCGAAGCCGGCGACGTTCTTCATGACCCGGCCACCCAGGTGGAGCACCCGGCCGTCGCCGGTCACCACCGAGAGTCCGAGGACGTGGTCCCGGGGGGTCCCGAAGGCCATCCCCAGGGACCCCGCCGAACCGGTCGCGACGAGCCCTCCCAGCGTCTTCCCGGGAGTGGACGGGGGATCCACCGGGAGCCACTGGCCGCGCTCTGCCAGCGCCGCTCCCAGGGCGGCCAGCGTGGTCCCCGCTCTCGCGGTCACCGTCAGGTCCGCCGGCTGATAGTCCTCCACGCCTGCGAGCCTTCGCGTGGAGAGCACGACGAAGCGTCCCCGCGGGGGCTCCGGCCCCGGGTCCGTCCGTCCGCCCAGAGGCACCACCGAGAACCCGCCGGAGGCCGCGGCGGCCAGGACGGCCCGGATCTCCTCCACGGAGGATGGCTCGGCCAGCGCTTCGGGAGATGCGCCCCCCACGGTCCAGGCCTCGGTCTCTCCCGGGTCCCGGAGGGCCTCGGCGGGAAGGAGACCGGCCAGGGCGACGACGGCAGGCGTGCTCATGGCCCCTCCCTGGGCTCGGGGTCCGGGATCACCTTCCCCGGATTCATCAGCCCCGGGGGGTCGAACACCCGCTGCGCGTCCCGCATGGCCTGCAACTCGGCCGGTCCGTATACGAGCGTCATGTATTTCCGCTTGTCGATCCCCACTCCGTGCTCGCCGGTGATCGTCCCCCCGGCAGCCACGCACGCCGCCATGATCTCCTTCGACGCCGCATCCACCCGGGCCAGCTCCTCCGCGTTGCGCCGGTCGAAGGTGAGCTTGGGGTGGAGGTTCCCGTCGCCGGCGTGGAAGACGTTGGCCACCTTCAGGCCGTGCTTCTCGCCGATCGCGCCGATGCGGTGCAGCACCTCGGTGAGCTTGGTCCGGGGGACCGTCGCGTCCTGCACGATGAGGTCCGGGGCGAGGCGGCCGAAGGCGCCGAACGCCACCTTGCGCCCCTTCCAGAGGGCGGCACGCTCCGCCGCGGTGGTGGCGCGGCGCACCTCCCGGGCCCCCTCGGCCTGGCAGAGGGCGGCGGCCCGATCCGCTTCGGCGTCGAGCCCCGCGTCGGTCCCGTC
>JBFYZE010000422.1:0-5042 GCA_041309665.1 Gemmatimonadales bacterium
ATGCCCAACACCCCTGCAGCTGTTCAAGTCTTGGGGCGGCGCCTCACATCAGGCCAGACTCAGTCGCAGATCCTCGTGCTCGAATGCGGAGGCCATCCGCTCGATCTCCTTCGTAGCGATCTCGAAACCCCGCGCTACCTCACGCCATGAGGCCGCGACTCCGGCCACGGACCGGGCGATGACGCGGGCCCCGGGCGCATCGAGTCAGAAGAACTCGGCGGATTCCAACGCGAGGTCGAGGGAAGCCGTGGGATCTCCGTCCAGGGTCAGCGCCGTGGCCAGGACCCGCGGCTTGATGTCCGCCGGCACGGGGGTCAGGTCGTAGGCGGGCGAAAGCCGCCAGCCGCGCACGCCGTCGTACAGGAACCCGTGGTTGCGCAGGTGGTCGTCGGTGTTGGAGATGAGCACCGTCAGGACCATGCGGCGCCAGAGGTCCTCCAGGTCGCGGGGCGCATCGGAGCCGTGCTGGCGCAGCACGTCGGCAATTTCGGGGTAGCTGCGGGTCTGGCCGGCCAGCGCATCCAGCATGCTCATCGCCGAGAGGAACGGCACCCGCACCGCGCCGCGGCGGTCGAAGCGCCCGACGAGCAGGACGTCCCGGCCTGCCGCTTCCTCCAACCGGAACAGAGGCACGGGGATCCCGGCCCGGCGCGCCAGCTCCAGCGCCACGGCCTCCCACGCCACCACACGGTACTCGTCGTCGGGCTTCGGGAACTTGGCGATGAGAAGCTCCCCTCGCGTGCCGCGCACCGACGCTTTGGGCCTCGCCCCGCCCAGGGACGACCCCGGAGCCAGCAGCAACGCCAGGTCCTCGGCCGAGTCCTCGTCCCGCAGGATCCGCTCCGTGGCCGCGAGCAGGCCGGGGAGCTCCACGAGCGGCGGCACGCCTCCGGGCCGCTCCGGGGCGAGGAAGGACCCGGACGGCGAGAGGGCGAAGCGAAACGCGCCCTGCCGTGCGGTATCGGTGACGCCGAGCAGGAAGTCGATCTCGCGCAGGGCCCTCGGAGCGCGTCCCTCCGCCGTGGCCTTCCTGCGCTCGTGACGCCGCATCAGCGTCTGCCCCCAGCGGTCCGGAGCCGAGTCCGCGATGGCGCCGAACACGGCCCGCCCGGGCGAGGAGTAGTACGGTCCCTGCGACAGCTGCAGCGCCGGCTGGAGCGCGAAGCCGTGGGGCGCCTCCAGCCAATCCTCCGCATAGAGGAACGTCGCCGCCTCCTTCCCGCGCGCCACCGACCCGATGAGCTGGCCGACGACGTGCGCTTCGCCCTCCAGATCGGCGTGGACCCAGACCGTCGTATCGCTCACGATCCATCACTCCCCGGGACCCGCGGCGCGGGGCTGGGGCACGCGCACGCGTCTGGGAAGCCGCGCGCCCTCGAGGGCCAGGCCGAGCTCGTCCTGCTCTGCCGCAGCGACCTGCGCGAGCCGGTCCAGCAGGCCGAGGGCGTAGCAAACTGCGGCCCAGGTGCCCCACGCGACGCTGGGGTCCCCCGCCTCGATGCGGGCGATGGTCTGCCGGGTGGTCAGCACCCGGGCGGCCACGACGCTCTGGCTCAGGCGTCGGCGCCGGCGGGCGGCCGAGAGGTCGGCGCCGATGTTCTTCAGCGCGCGCCTCACGGCGACGGGCATGGGAGGGGGCGGCTTGGGCATCAGGAGATCAACGTTTTATATAGAGCACCTTATCGGGATTTGTGTTCTATATATCTTACATATCCCGAGGTGTCAACGGGACACCGCGCTGGCGCTCCTACCCCTCCGCCTTCCGCCCCGTCACCACCATCGTCTCGTACGTGCCCCGGAACGCGCGGATGAGGAGCCCGGCTTCGCTGCCGAGCCAGGCTTCCGTCAGGACGTACTCGGTGACGTACTCCGAGTAGGACGGCGCGAAGTTCCCCACGATGCTGAAGACGAGCCGGGGGATCTCGGCGGGCTCGGCGGGCGCCTCGAGCGCTCCGGCGCCCGGGAACGCCGTCTCGCGCCCCGTCGCCATCGCGCGGAAGACGATCCGCCCTTCCTCGTTCACGTGGACGCGGTATTCGCCGGCGGCGAAGTCCTGGGACGCCACCTTGAACTTGAAGGGCACCTCGAAGAGGGCCGGCGACGTCGCCTGGCCGGCGGGTGCGGCGGAGGCCAGGACCAGGATCCCGATTGCAGCGAGCGCCATCCGTTTCATGTGACCCTCCATCTCCTCGGTCCCCGCGTGTCCCTCTTCATGGGAGGCGGGTCCCTACAGCATGAAGTTGGGATCCGCCGCGGAGGCGTCGTCGTCTTCCGCGTCGCCCTGGGTCGGAACGCCGTTGTCCAGAGCGTCCTGCATGGCCTCCACGAACGTGTCGATCTCCTCGAGCGTCGTGTACACGTTGGGGGAGATGCGCAGCGCCTGGTAATCGTAGACCTGGTTGGGCGGCACTCCCCCGACGAGCGGGACCACGACGATCCGGTACTTGCCCATCAGGAACCGGGCCAGGTCCCGGACGTCGATCCCCTCGATGTTGACCGCCGCGACGCCCCACGCCTGGGGCGGCTCGTCGAGGTCGGACAGGATCCGCACGCGCGGGTCGGACCTGAGCGCGCCGGCCCAGCGCAGGGTCAGGTAGCGCAGGCGTGCCGCCTTGCGCTCGGCCCCGATGGCCTGGTGGAAGGCGAGGGCTTCGCCGAGGGCCGCACGGATGCCCCAGGGGTGGGTGCCGATGGCTTCGAACTTGGTGATGTCGTAGTCCTGCTGCTCCGGCGCGGCCTGGAGCGGCCAGAACCGGGGGATCATCTCCCGGCGCACGTAGAGACAGCCGTTGCCGATGGGAGCCAGGAGCCACTTGTGCAGGCTCACGCCGTAGGCGTCGCACTCCAGGTCGTGGAGCTTGAACGGGAACTGTCCCAGGGCGTGGGCGCCGTCCACGATGGTGACGATCCCCTTCGAGCGCGCCAGGCGGGAAATCCGCTGCACGGGGAAGAGCTGCGCCGTGAGGTTCGTGGTGTGGCAGAAGTGGAAGACCTTGGTCTTCGGGGTGATGGCCTGCTCGAAGAGCGTGTACAGATGATCCTGCGTGGCGGGCACGGGGAACTGGAGGCGGGTGACCTTGATGCCTTCGCGGCGCATGCGCTGGTCCCACGTCGTCAGCATGCGGGGATAGTCCTGCTCGGTGGTGACGACCTCGTCGCCGGGTTCGAGGTCGATGCCGTTCTGGACGATCTGCAGGGCTTCGCTGGCGCCGCGGGTCAGGGCCAGCTCCTCGGGATCGCAGCCGAACTCGTTCGCCATGCGGCGCCGGATGGTCTGGATGCCCGCGGCGACCATGGCCTGGTAATGGACGGGGAGCAGGTTGATCTGCTCCGTGTAGCGGAACGCCGACTCGAGCACGACGCGCGGTGCGGGGCTGGTGAAGCCGTTGTTGAGGTTGATCAGCGTGCGGTCGAGCTTGAAGGCGAGTTGCACTTCCCTCCAGTAGAACTCGTCCTGGGCGACCTCCTGGGGAGCGCGTCCGGCGACGGCTCGGGACGCGGCCTCGACGCGTTCGAGGTTCTCCGGGTTCCAGGTGAAAGCGACCGCCGGGGCGGCGCCGGCCGTGCGGAGGAAGTCCCTCCGGCTCCAGAAACCGTGATTCATACGACGTCTCCTCGCTCCCGGGATGTGTCGCCCCTTCGACAGCCCTCTGGGGCTGGAAAGCAACGTAGGCTGCGGCTCCGGCGAGGAGCAAGCAGGGGGGTGAAGCACGCCGACATTCCCGGGGATCTTCACGGCAGTGTCGAACGTCCGGCTCTTCCCCCGGGTCAGGCTCAGCGCGCGAGGGGTGCCCTTCACGGCGCGGTGTTGCGCAGGAGCTGCACACTCCCCTTCCCCGGGTCCAGGGAGAGGCTGTCCACGCGCCCGTCCTCGTCCAGGTCCAGCGGGAAGAGGCGGCCGTACTGGACGCTTGCGGGGAGCGATGATTCGGTGAAGGTGAGGTTCCCCTGGTTGATCCAGAGCGCCTCACCCCCCGGCGGCCCCCACCCCTCGAAGGGCTGGGACGCCAGGATGTCCGGGCACCCGTCGCCGTTGAAGTCGGCCGCGTACATCTTGCTGTACCACTCCAGGAGCCGCTGGGGGACGCTGGCCGTACGGTCCTCGAAGGTCCCGTTCCCCCGGTTCCGGTAGAGGGTGATGCGGCCGGTGGTGTAGTCGTCCGTGGTGTTGGTGACCACGTCCCTCCACCCGTCCCGATCCACATCGCAGAACGCGGCGGAGGTGTACCGCTGCACCAGCGACGCGACGAGCGACGGGAGCATGCTGGCGGAGGTGAATCTCCCCGCCCCGTCGTTGCGCATGAGCCGTGGACCTCCTCCCGCCTCCCCGATGTTCGCGTCGTACAGGTCCGGATCAACGTCGCAGTCCACGTCGGCGGTGGCGCCCCAATGGGTCACGGCAGGGGCGTTGGGAGAAACGTTCGCCGACGAGACGTCGGACAAGATGCCTGGCGCGCGCTGGAGCAGGAGGATGTTCGGGGCCCCAGGGAAGGGTGCGGCGTCGAGCCCCTGCTGGGGGATGTACACGTCCTCCCTCCCGTCCCGGTCGAAGTCGCCGGTGAGGAGCGCCGGGTGATGGTCGGCCACGGGGAGCGCCGCCCCGAGGACGGCGGCGGTGGCATCCTCCTAATCACCTCCCACGTTGCGCCATCCACGGAAGGTGCCCGTGTACCCCTGCTCCGACGGAAGGCGCCAGCTCGCCACCACCACGCCCCGGTCCACGTCGCCATCCAGGTCCAGGACCCCGACATCATTCAGGGCGTAGGGCGGGAGGGGAGCCTTCACCGTCGCCAGCGTCCAGGTGGGCGGGAGTCGGGGAGACACCGAGGTACGCAGCGGGCCCTTCGAGGTTCCGGACCGGCTGGCGTCGGGCGCGACGAAGACGAGGTGCACCTCCTATGACGGCGGCTGATCCGGAGCGCGAGCGCCTCGATCGGATGCCGAAGGGGGGCACCGTCCGCTCTGCCGACAGCCGTCCCAACGGCCGGCAGCACGGCGGCGCCTCACGCGCGTGACAGGGCCGCAGTCCGGGCCAGATCGGA